>DASQFE010000185.1:0-5048 GCA_035633295.1 Ilumatobacteraceae bacterium
GTGGACAGGCTTCTGATCAGGACAGCAACAGCGGCCAGGCCGGCACCGGCGACCACAGCGGACAAATCGCCGGAAAAGCACCAACCGAAACGGTCGGGCAACGAGATAATCGGGTCACGCTGGATCACCGGAACCAACACTGGCCGATCTCTTGAACCGGCTCAATCGATACTCACAGCGAGATAATCCCATCCCACACCCAGCGGTTGGGGACACTCGCGACCGGATGACCGAACGCGAGGCGCAGCACGAGTCGTCACATACGCGTCATGGTGGCGAGCCAGGAGCGCACCGGTTCGGAGCGGACTGTCACGTCGAGTTCAGCGGGCTCGATGCTGTCGACCTTCCATCCATGTGCAAACGCGTCTCGGATCTCGCTTCGCGTGATACGTCGTGGACCCCAGCCGGTCGGCTCGTCGTCGCTGAAACACAGCATGTAGTAGCGACCACCAGCGCGCATCGCGCCAGCCAGGCTCTCGACGAAGGGTTGCCGGTCTTCATCGTCGAAAACGTGGAAGAGGCCGCAGTCCAACACAACGTCAAACTGCTCATCGAGCGACTCCAAGTGCAGCGCGTCGCAGACGACGAACCGGGCGGCGACGCCGCGGTCACGCGCTTTCGCTTCCGCAAGGCGGATAGCAGTCGAAGACACGTCAATTCCGACGGACGCGCATCCCGCCTCCGCAGCCATCAGCGCGTGTTCGCCAGTTCCACACCCGACATCGAGAACGTCACGGCCGAGATCGCCATGCGCAGCGAGGGCGGCGAAGGCGCGTTGGGGACGACCGCCTCGAACTCAGCCACCAGATCACGCCGCTGCTCGCTCACACCGCGTGCTTATCACAGGTTTCGAACAGCATCAGGCGACGGGTGCAGAGCAACCGGCGTTTGGTGACACTGCCAGGCTCGGGCTAGCTGATGGTCGACGCGTCGATTCGGCGGAGCGGGATGGCGTGCTGTTGGAGCAGTGAGGGAATCCCGCCGTCACCGACGAGGTGGCCGGCGCCGACGACCACGAGGGTCGTCTCGTCGGTGGTGAGCATCGCGCTGATTCGGTTGACCCAGGAGCGATTACGTGAAGTGACGAGCACCCGGAACAACTCGGGATAGATCTGGGCGAACGTGATCGTCTCATCGGTCAGCTCGGCGAGCGATCCTCGCCTCCAGGCGTGCGCCGGCACGGTGCAGGTTCCGTGCGGATGTATCGAGCGGTCGAGGGTCCAGGAGAGGTAGTCGAGCTCAACGTGGGTTTCGAGGGCGGAGAACAGCCCGAAGGCAGCTTCGGGAGTGGCGTATTCGTAGTGCAGCGATACATCGACGTCGGCGGCGCAACGCCCGAGGAACGTTTCGATGCGCGGGGACGGGCCGATTTCACACGCCGTGCCGTGCGCGCCGTCGATGATCTGTGCGGCAAGCCAGGGGCGCATCGGTTCGAGGGCCGCACGCTCGACACCGAGATGTGCGCAACCGCGCCTGAGGTGACGTTCGAGTTCGTCGTCGAGTCGACTCGACAGCGGCTCGTTCGAGAGCCCATGGGCGGCAAGCAGCGAACTGCCCGCCAGCTCAGAGGTGGGCAGAAACTCGCACCACACCGAGCGACACTCTGCAAGCGCAGCCTCCAATGCTGGGCTCGTCAATTCAGGCGTCGTGGGCGAATCGACGACCGTGCCGTACAGGTACACCGGCGAACCGTTGGAGACAGAGACCTGCCACAGCGGTGGACCACTCATCGCAACAGCATCACACGGCAGTACGTCCCCGAGGCCGCCCGGCGAGGCCACTGAGCAACTGATCACTGGGCAGTTCCAATGGCCACCAGCGGGCAATCCTCATGGCCACCGGTGGGCAGAACCGCTGACCGCCCACGGGCAGAAACTATTGCACCTTGACAGGAGAGCCGCGGAGGTATCAGCTTAACTCTGCGGGCCATCCACTGAGGAGCACAACCATGGCTCAAGCCAAGAAGAAGATCAAAGCCGGCCTCACCGCTAAGTCGTCTTCCGCGGACGTCACCGCTGTCCAGGACTATCTCAAGCGTTTCGGATACCTCGCCGCCCCGGACGTGGCCGACTTCGGAGCTCCGCAGCTCCCGCTCGGTGACGGCGACGACGACGCTACGATCGCCGGCCGCGTGACCGGCGCCAAGAACGGCAAGCTCGACGAGCCGACGAAGGCGGCGATCGAGCGGTTCCAGGCGTTCGCCAACCTGCCCAAGACCGGTGTCGTCGACGAGGCGACGGCCGCGAAGATGAACATGCCACGCTGCGCCAACATCGACTCCCCGGGGGTCGACGACTTCACGACCACGGGCCGCAAGTGGGCCACGACCAACCTGCGGTATGCCTTCCAGAACTTCACGCCCGACCTCAGCGAGGGCGCCGTCACTCTCGCCGTGGAGCAGGCCTTCGCCCTGTGGGCGGCGTACACGCCGCTTCGTTTCTCGCGAGTGGCCATGTCGGCCGGACCGGAGATCATCATCCGGTTCGTCCCCGGCGACCACGGAGACGGCTTCCCGTTCGACGGTCCGGGCAGCGTGCTGGCGCACGCGTTCTACCCGTCGATTCCGCCAGCCGTCCCCACCGCCATCATGGGTGATGCGCATTTCGACGAGGCCGAGACCTGGACGGTCAACGTCCCGCCCGGAGCCGGGGGGATCGACCTCGTGACCGTGGCGGCCCACGAGTTCGGACACTCGCTGGGGCTGGGCCACAGTGCCGTCACGGGCGCCCTGATGGCGCCGTTCTACGGTGGCCCGTTCCGCAAGGTCGCACCCGACGACATTGCCGGGATCACCAGCCTGTACGGCGGGTTCCCGATCGAGCAGGCCAGCTGGGCACACGGCACCGACCTCCAGATCGAGCTCGACTCCGCGGTGGCGTCGGTGCGGCGCTACGGGTTCTTCACCCGCGTCGTGGGCAAGGCCAACACGACCAACTGGTACCACCTGCCGATCCCGACCCCGGTGATCACCCACGGCAACCGGTTGGCGATCTGCCGAGCAATGCTGCGGTTCATCACCGGCGGTCCCAGCGCCGTCGTGCGGGACGTGCACATCTATGACGGGGAGGCCCGGATCGCGGCACACCAATTCGTCAATCTGTCGGGGAGTCAGCCGTTCGCGGTCTTCGGCGTGGCGCACAAGCCGGACGTGTTCTGGGGGACCGGGATATCCATCGGAGTCCAGACCGGAGGGGGTACGGCAGCCGAGCGGCGGATCGACCTGATCTCCGGCGGCATCGACTTCCTGCCATGATCGGTCCGCGATGAGCGAGATCCGTGTCCGCAACGACACGGGGGAGCCGCTCGATACGGTGCGCATGACAGGCCTGGCGGGAGTGCCCCAGCCCTGGGCGCTGGGGCCACTCCCACACGGGGCGGTTTCCGACTGGCATCCGGTGACCGTGGTCCGGCGCTACCCGGCGATCGAGGCGTCGGGACCTGGCACCGACCTGGTGCACCTGCCCTACGAAGGTGAGGCGGCCCAGCCGGCGCTACCCGATGGGCGGTACACCTACGTGCTTCGGCTCGAAGAGGGCCGGCTCGTGGTCGGGCTGGAGCCAGAGGACGGTTGAGCCCTGATCCCCACCGGGAGGCGTGGTCGTGGTGGGCGTGGCGTAGAGCGAGAGAGCCCTTCTGAGCAGGGAAGATGTCGATTGCGACGTCAACGCCTACCCGCTCAAGAATGGCACCTCGTAGGGACTCGCGCGGATAGGCGCTGAACGAGACCATCCACCGGTGGTCGGTGTGGCCCGGTTTTGGTGCCGGGTGCTGCGCACAGAACGACGACATGGTGGCGGTACCCGACATCATGCGCGCGCTCGAGCCCGAAGTGGTTGATGTTCTCTGGCGGACGGTCGAGCCGCTGCTGCCCGTCCAGAACGCATCGCGTCCGTTGGGGTGTCATCGGCCCCGGGTGGCGGACCGGTTGTGCTTCCGAGGGATCCTCATCCGGCTGGTGACCGGAGCGTCGTGGGTCGACAACGAAGCGATCCTTGATCACCAGGTGTCCGACACGACGCTGCGGGCGCGCCGCGACGAATGGATCACCGCCGGGGTGTTCGAGCAGCTCAAAGCCGAAGCGCTGGCCGCCTTCGATCGGACGTCGGCCTCGATCTCGACAACCTGGCGCTCGACGGGTCGCTGCACAAGGCGCCCTACGGCGGTGAAGGAACAGGCCCGAACCCCACGGATCGTAGGAAGTTGGGCTGGAAGTGGCCCGTCGCCTCCGAGCGCCATGGCATCCCGATCGGCTGGGTCATCGACGGCGCCAACCGCAACGACGTGCGCCTCCTCGAAACCACCGTCGAGGCCGTGGCCGACGCCGGCCTCCTAAGCGACATCGGGATGCTGCATCTCGACCGGGGCTACGACTCGGGTGCGGTGCGCCGCCGGCTCGAAGCCGCCGGCGCGAACGACTTCGACATCCAGCTCCGCGGCACGAAGATCCCCGGACTCAAGAAGCAACCCATCGGGCTCGGGCTGCGCTGGATCGTCGACGCCACCAACTCGTGGTGGTCGAACTACGGACAGCTCCGCCGCAACACCGACCGCCGCAGCCGACACCGCCACGCCGCCCTCTGCCTCGCCACCACCGTGCTCATCATCGGCCGACTTCTCGACTGGCGCGACCGATGGGACCCCCGATGAGCGCCTATCCGCTCAGGTCCTAAGCTGGACGTCGCTTCCGGCGGTGTCGGCGACACAGACAGACAGGTCCCTCGACTTCCGAGGTGGCCGACGCCGAGAGAGCCAGGTAGTAGCCCAGCCGGCGGTCGGTGGCAGGTTGCCCCGCTCGCACCTATTCGCTGGCCGACCCGTCGGACCACTGGCCGTGACGCATGATCGTTCGGCCGGAGATCTCGTTGACACTGCTCCATGCTCGAACGGTTCGTGGCTCAAGAATGAGAAGTGACCACTCACCGGGCTCGTCGGCCGGGTTCCAGCCGACCCGTTCGACATATCGTGCGGCCGTTTCGGGGTCGGCGCTCGCGAAGTCGACGACTTCGACATCGGCATCGATGAGGACGACATCTTCAGCGCTGTCGAGC
>DASQFE010000186.1:0-3247 GCA_035633295.1 Ilumatobacteraceae bacterium
CGACGTGCAGGTTGCCGTACCAGTCGGCGACAGCCTCGAAGTAGGGAGCGACGAGCCGCGCGACGTAGTCGATGACGCCTTCTGGCAGCTCCTCCGCCTCCTCGACGACGAACCCCGCCCGGCAGTTCAGCGCCCCCCAGACCCCGTAGGCGATCGTGAACGGGTCGCCCCGCTCGATGGGTCGGTCACCGGGACTCAACAGGCCGTAGCGTGCCCGCGGTCCGGCACTGAGCATGAGGTGGCACGACAGCGGAGCGCCGTTCCATTCGAGCATCCGAGCGGCATCGCGCTCGGTCATGCCGGGTTGCATGCCGGTCAGCACCCTGCGCACGCTTCGAGATGTCTGGCAGGCCGCCCACTCGAACGTGGCGAGCTGCTCGACCTCGTTGATCACTCGCAGTCCGTCGGCGGCGTTGATGAGGATGTCGGTCGCGTTCTCGACGAGCCCTGCAGGGCCGACAGCCAACCGGAGTTCATCGACGAGAAAGGCCGGCGCCTCGATGGTCGAGCGGTTGGCGTAGGTCTTCCAACCAACTACTCCCACGCGACTGCCGGGTCCGATGCTCTCGTCGCGCAACGTCTCGGCGAGCGGCCGCGAGTTGTCCCGCGCTTGGCCGGGCAGGCTGAGGTCTTGGAAGCGGACCGGCCGCACAGGGAGTGGCGCCGCCGAACCCAGGTCGAAGCACTCGTTGCCGAGCAGCAGCGCCGGATCGTTCGTGGCCCCGACGATCAGTACCGCCTCTTCGAACCGGGGGTCGAACCCGGTCAGGTAGGCGATGTTGGCGCTGTGTTCGCGGTCGGCCCACACGACGATGTGGTCGTATCCGCTGCGTTCCATCACGAAGCGCAGACGTTCGAGTCGGTCCGCGAAGATCGACGGTGGGAGCAGCGGTTCGCTCGCCGGCATGCCGAAATCCGGCAGCACGATCTCTGCCAGTTGTGCTCGCGAGCTGGTCACGTCGTCACTCCCCAAGCTGCCACGGTGTCGCTTCGGTGGCGTCCCGCTCGATCGTCACGATCTGGTCGGCTCCGACCGTCATCCACGGTCCGGTTTCCCCGTCCGGCCACTGAACACGGACCTCGGCCTGGTCGGCCTCACCGAGACCGGCATGGATCCAGCCGCTCTTGCCCCCGGCATGACCTCCACCGACGGTCACCTCCCGCACGACGGTCCGCTCACCCACCTTGATCTCGACCCACGCTCCCACCGCGTCGACATTGGGTGCCGGTTGCCCGAGTTCGACGGCGATCCAATGCCCCATGGGCTCGGTTTGGTCGGCGTCGCCGCTGCCGACGTTGCGCCAAAGCGACACGTTTGCCTCGCGATGGACGACGACGAGGTCGAGCATCCCGTCGAGGTTGAGGTCGACCAGCGATGCTCCACGGGCTCGGTCGTACCCGACGATGCCGGCCGCCTCGCCACCTTCCATGAAGGTGCCATCGGGCTGGCCGATCAGCAGGTTGCTCGGGTCGCGCGTGGCGTAGTCGGGCTGCGCCTCGACGTTCCCTTTGCTCACGAACAGGTCGACGAGGCCGTCGTTGTTCACGTCCTCGAACTCCGGGTGCCACGCCGTCGACGGGAGTACATCGTCACCGACGTAGGGGCGTTGCGCCGTGACACCTGCCTTGAGCGCCATGTCCTTGAAGGTCGGCTGGGCAGGGCCGTTCTCCAGTGTCTGCAGCTTGTTGTCCCCCTGGCTCGTGAGGAACACCTCGGGATGGCCGTCGCCGGTCAGATCCTGGCTGGCGATACCCATGCCCCAGATCTGAACCGGCCGCCATCCATCGGCCTCGGTGTACCCGCGTGGCTGCTCGCCCGGCGCGATCCTCCACAGCTGTTCCTGGCCGTCCCGGTAGTAGTTCCGGTCGTTCGAGACGCGTAGGTCGCGGCGACCCGAACGATCCCAGTCGCTGAAGAGCATGGACAGCGTGCAATAGCCCGGCGTGAGAGCGATCGGTACGTCGTAGCCGTCCCCGGTCGAGGTCGGGCGCACAAGTTGGCTGTCGTCGCAGCCGTCCTCGTCGAGCGTGCGGTAGTTGCCGAACGCCAGTGTTGGCAGCGCGTTCGTGCCTTCCCACGTTGCGCTGAACGCAGTGGTCCAAGCGTCGCCGCCGTCGAGTCCGAGTTGTTCGGTGGCGTCTTCGAAGCGGCAGTCGCCGAGCCCGCGCAGCATGACGTTGGCCCCGCGACGCAGGACGGCGAGATCCGTCAGCCCGTCGCTGTCGATGTCGAGCGGGTACGCGCCCGTGACTGCCGTCAGGTCGGTGACCGACGACGGCAGCGGCCCGAAGCGGAGTGCGCCACCCACCTCGCTCCGGTTCCGGTGGAGCGAGGCTGGCTCGGTGCCACCGGCCAAGTACACGTCGGCCAACCCGTTGTCGTCGCAGTCGAAGGCGGCGACGCCACCGCCGACGAAGTGCTCGTACGCGCCTTCGTACGAATGGTCGATACCCGAACCGGTCGTGTCGTCGACGAAACGCGGAGCGTCGCCAGTGTCGGCGGCGGAGGACGAACTGCCGCTGCGCCAGACCGCCAAAGCGCCGATCGTGACGAGGACGACGACGACTGCGCCGACGGCCAGCCACGTCGACCGCGAGCGTCTCGCGTGGGTTGCGGGATCCGGGACCACCGGCTCGTCGGACATGCACCGATTGAACCACCTGGCGATGGCCGACGGGAAGCGCGCTGCCGTGGTCGGCGACGCCAACAACCCACTGCGATGAGCGAAGTGCCCCGTATACGGTCAGTTCGCTCATCACCACCTCAGGATCCGCCCCTGCGATGAGCGAGGTGACCGGATACCGGCCCCTTCGCTCATCGCACGGGGAAGCAGGGTGAGTTGACGCCCGGTCGGATCGCCTCCATGCTGTGGTCGATGCCGAGCACCATCCCGTCAGCCGTGCGGTCCGATCTGCTCGAAGCACAGGCCGCCGCGTGGGGTCACGTCACGTCACCGGGAGCGTCGTGGACCGGCGCCGAGCGACGAGCGATCGCCCAGACGGCCATCGCTGCGCTGGACGACACTGATCCGCTGCCTCCGTGGGTGTCGCCGACGAGTGTCGGTCGATCCACGGACGTTCCGCTCCCCGACGTCGTGGTCGATGCCGTCTACCGGATTGCGCGCCACGCGTCGACCCTCACCGATGCCTGGTACCGGGATCAACTCGAGCGAGGCATCGATGTGTTCGCGTATGTCGAGATGGTCGGGGTCGTGGTCGCCGTCGCAGCGGTCGATGGATTCTTCCG
>DASQFE010000187.1:0-4852 GCA_035633295.1 Ilumatobacteraceae bacterium
CAGTTCGACACATGTATCAGCGGATGTATCAGACGGTTGCAGCCGTGGCCGCCACCCGCGGAGCGCTGGGTGAATCCTGAGGTCCAACTTACGTCAACCCTCCTGGCCCAGATCACGAGACAATGCGGGGCCGATCGGGCCAAGACGTCCAACACTTCGCCGGCCCGCGTGCTTGCCCGCCGTCGCTTGACGGATACTTCCGGACGGGCAAGAACAGTCGAAACGGCTGCGCCGGCCCCCGCCAGATAAGTGCCGATGGAGCGCAGGACTCAGCCGCTCGCCGAAGCGTGATTATGCGCTACCAAATCAACCGTCGAAGGTCCCACAGTACGCCGGTACTGCCACGCGGTGAGGAGCGTTTCTGACCGTGATTATGAGTGGGGCCAGTCGCGTTTCCGCGCCATGGCGACCTCGAAAGTGCCGCCTGCGCTCCTCAATGCGAGCATTGGCGCTGATGCGGCTCACAGACTCCAGATGAGTGGCACGAGGAAGACCGAGATGACGAAGTACCAGGCGAGCACGACGATGCCGAGCTTCCAGTAGTCGTTGAACCGGTAGCCGCCTGGCTCCATCACCATCAGGTTGGCTGGTGTCGCTACTGGCGTCAGCAATGCCGCAGCACACGCCACGTTCAAGCTCATCAAGACTGGAGCCGCAGCGACGTCGAGTTCGGCCGCAGCCGACAATGCGATCGGGATCATGATCAGTGCTGTTGCCATGTTGCTGATCAACTGTCCCAGCACGGCGGTCAGCAGGAACACGCCGATCAGCAACGGGTAGGGACCAGAGTCGCCCACGACATCGACGAGCGCGTTCGCGAGATCGTCCGCGGCGCCCGTGACGCGCATCGCCGTCGACAGCGGGATCATCCCTGCGACAAGGATCACCGTGGTCCAGCCGATCGCCCGATACGCCTGCTCGACGGTCAGGACCCGCAGCAGAATGATCGCGCATGCTGCGCCGAGGCCGGCGACGGCGGGCGGCAGCGCGTTGGTCGCCAGCATGACGATCATCACCGTCAGCACGGCGATCGCCTCCTTGGCACCGAGTCCGAGCGGTACGACCTGACGGCGAACGACGTCGGGAGCGTCCACGACGACCACGTCGTCGTCGGCGCCGATTTGTGTGCTCAACGCCTGCCACGTCCCGCGAACGAGCAAGGTATCGCCGGCGGCGATGACCGCCGTCGGGTCGTCGACGCGCCGTTCGTCTCGGAGCAGGGCGACGACGATCAGTTCACCACTTTCGGTTCGCATGCCGGGGTATGCCCGCTGCCCGATCATCGGCGACCGCGGTGGGACGATCACCTCCGACGCGCCGAAGCGTCGAGTGAACAAGCGGTCGAAGTCTTCGCCATCGATTCGGTAGTGCTTGGTCAGGGTCGCCTCGAGATCGGAGAAGTCGGCCGGCATGCGGTTCGCGTTGCGATGCGGCAGCAGTTTGGGACCGAGAACGATGACGATCACGATCGTGCCGACCAGTAGCGGAATGCCGGTGAGCGCGAACTCGAAGAATCCGAACTGCCCGATACCGGCGTCATCGGCCGCTTCGGAGACGATCACGCTGACGGGGCTGCCGGTCAATGCCAGCAGCGCTCCGGCGTGAGCTGCGAACGCCAATGGGATCAGTAGCTGCGACGTGTTCTGGCCCACGCGGACGGCGATGATCACGATCACGGGCACGAGCGCTGCGACCGAGGCGTTCGGTGTGATCAACGCGGTCAGCAGACCGCAGACGATCATCATGTACACGACGATGCGGGTTCGTCCGGTCCCGGCGCGATCGATCAGTTGTTGGCCGACCCAGGTGGTGACGCCGGTCGCGTCCAGCGCTTCGCTCACGACGAACAAGGCCGCGATGAACAGCACGGTCGGGTCGCCGAAGCCGGCGGTGGCCTCATCGAGGTCGAGCACGCCGGTCGCCCACAGCGACAACGCAGCTCCGACTGCGATGACCGCGACGGGCACACGGTTCGTGACGAAGAGCACCACGATGGCACCGAGCACGATGTAGGTGATCGTGCTGTCAGCCATCGGCGGAACCCACCGGGCCTGGTCCACCCTCGATCCGTGCTGGTTCGACGCCGGGGGAGCGCGGCGAGAACTCCGCTGTCAGCCAGATGTCGTAGGGCAGCGCATCGAGTCGCTCCGCAAGAGCGAGGCGCACCTCGTGTTCCTGCGCGACCGTCACGTCGGGATCCACCACACCGTCGATCTCGACATAGAGCTTTGGCCCGACCTTGCTCATCAGCACGGTCGGCTCCGCGAGATCGAATCGTGCCCTGACCTCGTCGATGGCCGCACGCACCGGTGCTTGGATCTCGGCGGAGGGGGCGCCTTCCAACAACTCGACGATCGTCACCCGCACCATGCCGATCGGCGCAGGGATGAAGACCGCACACGTGATCAGCACCATCACGGGATCGATGTAGGGTCCCGCCCAGTCGAGCGAAGAGTTCGCGATGACTGCGAGCAGGGTGAACCCGGCGATCATCCCGGCGCCGCGAAGTGCGCCGATCTTCCAGGCCGTCGATTCGGAGCCGAGCACATCGGAGGTACTTGCTTTCGAACGCAGCCAGAGCCACGTGACAAGCGAGCCGGCCGTTGTCAACACGCTGTACACGATTGCCCACCCGGGGTCGACCGAGCTGCCACCGTTGCGGATGGTGAGCACGGCATCGACTGCGGCGTAGCCGAGCGTGGCCAACAGGACGAATCCCTGCACCCCGATGACCAGCGGCGTCAACGATTCGCGACCGTAGGGATATCGGTGGCTGGGTTCTGACTGGGCGAGGCCCGATGCCATGAGGAGCAGCCATGTGACCAGCAGGCCGAGGACTGCGTAAACGCCGTCGAGCAGGATCATCTGCGACTCGGTCGCGACGCCCCACAGCACGCCCATCGCGCCGAGGACGGCGGTGATCACCATCGACCACAACAGCGCGTGACGCTCGAGGGCTACGTCAGCTGCAGCCATGTCGCTCCGCCCATCTCGCGAAGAGCACCACCGCTGAGAGTTCGAGACTTACACGAGAACGTCCGATCCCGTTGGGCACCCACATGTCAGTCGACGCGGGCAGTCGCAAGCGTGAGACCCTCTTCGTCTTCTTCCGTGAGATCGGGTTCGCGGAAGTCCGGCATCTTGCCGGCGGGGACGAGCGCGAGCAGTGCGAGCGCGGCGAGGAACATCAGCGTCGTGCGAAGCGCCCTGAGTCGCGCGTCTTCGTAGATCGCGACCGCTGCCTCCGCCTCCGCGGGCGTCGCGCCCTTCTCCTCGAGAGTCGCCACGAGTTGGTCGCTGGTCACGAACTGGACGTTGTCGAAGTTGACCTGCTCGACGAGCTCAGGCGTGAACGCTGGGGAGCTCAGCGCGTTCTGCGCGACGATCACGCCGAGCAATGAGACTGCAATGGCAGTGCCAACGGCGATGCCGATCGATCCCGAGATGTTGTGGGTGAGCCCGCGGAACGCACCGACGTCTCCGGCGAGTTCCTTGGGGTTCGACATCAGGAGCTTGTTGAACACAAGCGCCACGATGCACCCCTGTGCGAGGCCGAGGGTCACGAGTCCGATGACGACCGAAATCTGGCTCCAGTCGTTGCGGATCGTGAACGCAAGCAGTGTGAGCGCCAGGAACACCACCACGAACGACACTCTCGTGATCGACGCCGGACTGAACCGGTCGTACAGGCGAGACACCTGCGTGTTGGCCACGAAGATCGACAGCGTGTACGGAACGATCGACAATGAGGTCTGGAACCCGCTGAGTCCCTGCACGACCTGCATGTACAGCGGGAGTAGGAAGCTCGCTGCGGTGCCGATGAACAACATGAGCGACATGCACGCGACGATCGATCGCTCTCGCGTCGAGCGCAGCACGTCGAGGGAGAACAGCACCGGCTTTCCCTCGTCCATCCGTTTGCGGGTCGACCGGAAAAACGCTTGGATGAGCACGACGCCGATGATCAGCAGGAACGGCACGGGCGAGAGTCCGGCGATGTCGAAGGGCGCCTGTTCGGATGCCTGGAAGAACCCCCAGGCGTTCAGGAAGCTGAACGCGGCCGACAGAAGGATGATGCCGATCGATGACAGCGCGGCACCGCGCCAGTCGATCTGTACTTCGGGATGGCGGTCGATCGGCGCGAGTCGGCCGATCAGCAGCAGGTTTACCGCGCCGAGGATGGCGAGCACGACGAACGACCAACGCCACCCAACGGTCGACGCCAGCGCGCCGGCGATCAACAACGACACGACCTGAGCCAGCGGGATCGCTGACGCCAGGAAACCGATCGCTTGGCTCTGTTGCTTGCCCCGGTAGTTGCTGGCGATCACCACGGTCATCGCGGGCGCCGCCAGCGCCATGGTGGCACCGCTGAACGCCTGCACGCCGAACAGCATCCATCCTTGATTGGTCAGTGAGATGGTGACGGCGGCAACGGTTGGTCCGATCATTCCGAGGTGCAGCGCCTTGCGCGGGCCGATCTTCGCGCCGACACGAGCACCGAGCAGGACGAAGCCTGCCATCGCGAACGTGCCGGTGGTCAGCGCGAGCCCGACAGATGTCGCAGGGATGCCGAGGTCGTTCACGATCCCCTCGATCGACACGTTGAACGCGTTGAACGACACCTGGATCTGACAGAGCATCACGATTGCGAGTGGAAACCATGACACCTTGGCAATGGCACCCGAGGAGGCAGTCGTGGACATCGTGCGATTATTGTTCAGAAGTCGATCATGCGTGGTCACTCGGCTCGACGAATACTCCGATTGCCTGTCAACGTCCCGTCGAACACCACCCACCCTGGAGCTCAACATGACCCGAGCGATACCCGTCGATGACGAGTTCGATCCCG
>DASQFE010000188.1:0-2675 GCA_035633295.1 Ilumatobacteraceae bacterium
CGACCCAGGTGGATACCCGAACATTGCGTCGTTGACGTGCGAGTCGGTCGATGCCGTCGTCGGCCTGGATGCGTTTGACCTCGAGAGCTACCCGACGAGCGAACTGCTCCGGTGTCGACACTGCCGCCACCGCCACCAGCCGATCCGCTTGCGCCAACAACTCGTCACGTTGCGCCGCCGGTAACTGGGTAGCAGCGCGGGTGACGACATCGATATGCGCAGCCGTCGTCCCGCCGTCACCCAACGCGCCGGCCAACTTGGGTGTCGCCGCGAGCGTCCTGGAGCGCTGCGTTACCTTCACTGCCCCGCCGAGCGACGTCTTCGATGCCTTCGCGACCCGGGCTTCGGCGAAGCCATCAGCAGACAACTTGGCCACCAACGCACCGTGCTGGGCGTCGGCCCACGCCTGCACCTCACGTACCGCCACCAGACCCGACTCGATCAGATCATCGCTTGCGGCAGCGTCGTCACGCACCGCAACAATGCGGTGCACACGCTCGGCAACAGCAACAGCATCCATACCCCAACCATAAACAGGGGGTCTCACAGAGTTGGCCGGGTGGACGGCGAGCTCAGACGAGGGGTGCGAGAAGATCGTCGAGCGTCAACGCGATGGCCGGGGGGATGTCGCCGGAGTCGGCCCAGACGGCGAGCTCGACCCTCAGGTCCTCGGCTGCCTCGCGCTGTTTGACGCCGCGGCGCTCGATCATTGAGCCGCAGCGAGCACGGACACGGGCCAGACGGACCGTCTCGTCGACCGGGAGAGGACCGGTGCGGTGAAGGTACTCGGCCAACGACGGCCCCTCGACGAGCTCCATGACGATGAAGAGGTCGCCGTCATCCTCGCCCGCGTCGAACACGGTCACCGCGTGCCGATGGCTGAATCCGGCGGTGGTCTGACCTTCCCGCAGGAACCGTTCACGTCCCACCGGATCAGCGGCGACGACGCGGGCGTCGAGGAGTTTCACCGCCACTCGGCGATTCAGTCGCTCGTCGATGGCCGCGTGCACCCGAGACGTGCCGCCCGCGCCGAGTTGGTCACCGAGCACGTATCGCCCAGCCAATCGTCGCGTCATGACAACGACCGTACCCAGCCTCCCGCCGCTTCGTGGTGCGCCCGTCAGAGGCGCAGCAGTTGCACGTGGTCGACGCGGTGGTCGGCGGTCTTGTGCACGATGAGCGATGCACGGTCACGCGTTGGCGCGATGTTCTCGCGCAGGTTCAGGCCGTTGATGTCGCGCCAGATGCGCCGAGCGGTCTCGTCGGCCTCGTCGTCGCTCAACTCGGCGTAGAACCGGAAGAACGAGTTGGGGTCCTGGAACACCGACGCCCGAAGTGCGAGGAACCGGTCGACGTACCACTGCTCGATGTCGGGTTCGTCGGCGTCGATGTAGATCGAGAAGTCGAAGTAGTCGCTCACGAACTCGGGTGCCCCACTGCGGGTCTGCAGCACGTTGAGGCCCTCGATGATGACGATGTCGGGGCTGCGCACCACGATGTGTTCGTCGGGCACGATGTCGTACACGACATGGGAGTAGACGGGTGCTTCTACGATGTCGTCGCCGCTCTTGATCCGTCGGAGCACGTCGAGCAGCGCACGAGTGTCGTACGACTCGGGGAACCCCTTGCGATTCATGATCCCGCGTTCGTCGAGCACCTTGTTGGGGTACAGGAAGCCGTCGGTGGTGATCAGGTCGACCTTGGGATGGTCCGGCCATTGAGCCAACAGCGCCTGCAGGATCCGGGCGAAGGTGCTCTTGCCGACTGCGACACTTCCGGCGATACCGATGATGTACGGCACCTTCGGTGCAATCGTGCCGAGGAATGTCGCCGACACCTTCTGAAGATCCTGGGTGGCGCTGACGTACAGATTCAACAGCCGGCTGAGCGGGAGGTACACCGTGGTGACCTCGTCGAGGTCGATGCGATCGTTGATGCCCCGGAGTCGTTCGAGTTCCAGTTGCTCGAGGGTCAACAGCGTGGCCGCCCGCAGGTGTGACCACGCCGCCCGATCGAACTCGTGGTAACGACTGGGGGCGGCCGGCTCCGTCACGTCGGCGACTGTAGATCGCACGGCTCTCGGCCATCCCAATGCGTCCAGTGGCCGCAGCGAACCGGCCACGTAGTGTGCGGCCGTGACTACTCGGGCCGATCGGGCCGACGCCAAGCTGCTCGGTTCGTTCTACACGCCCGACGATCTGGTCCGCACGGTTGTCGAGGCAGTGATCACGCCCCAGTTCGTCGCATCCCGAGCGGGTCGGCCGATCTCGGTGCTCGACCCGGCCTGCGGTGACGGACGGTTCCTCGCGGCAGCTGGCGAGCGCGTCCGGTTGCTCGGCGGCGAGGTTGTACTGCACGGCGTCGACATCGACCTCACTGCAGTTTGGCTGGCGAGAGCGGCCGTTCCGGCGGCCACGATCGACCTCGACGATGCCCTCACGCGATCGTGGCCCCCAGCCCGATACGACCTCGTGATCGGCAATCCGCCGTTCCTGTCGCAGATGGCCGGCGCCACCACGCGTGGCGGCGCAAGCGAGCGGGGCGGCGGGCCCTATGCCGACGTTGCCGTGGAGTTCCTCGCGCTCGGTGCCGAGCTGGTCGACCCCGCCAGCGGCCGACTCGCATTCGTTCTGCCCCAATCGCTCCTGGCATCGCGCGATGCAGCCGCGATCCGC
>DASQFE010000189.1:0-1840 GCA_035633295.1 Ilumatobacteraceae bacterium
CGAGCAGAAGTGTCGTCACGTCGCCGGCCGCTTCGACGGCGCGGCCCGACATCGCCAGCACGTTGCGCTGGACCAGCCGGTCCATCCCGGCGATGCCGATCGAGGAGAGCAACCCGCCGATGGTGGTGGGGATCAGGCACACCAAGAGTGCGATGAGCACGATGACGTTCTGTTCGGCGCCCGAGTAGATCGCGAACGGTTGCAGCGTGACCACGGCGAGCAGGAAGATCACCGTCAGGCCCGCCAGCAGGATCGTCAACGCAATCTCGTTCGGTGTCTTCTGCCGATCGGCCCCCTCGACGAGAGCGATCATGCGGTCGAGAAAGGTCTCACCGGGCTTGGCCGTGATCCGCACGACGATCTCGTCGCTCAGCACCCGTGTACCACCGGTGACCGCCGATCGGTCGCCACCGGACTCGCGGATCACGGGTGCCGACTCGCCGGTGATGGCCGATTCGTCGACCGTGGCGATGCCCTCGACGATGTCCCCGTCGCCCGGGATCACCTCGCCCGCGCTCACGACGCACAGGTCGCCGACCTGCAGGTCCGACGATGCCTTCTCCGTCATCGAACCGTCGGGGAGGCGGACGTTGGCGGACGTGTCGGCGCGGGTCTTGCGCAGGGTCGCGGCCTGCGCCTTGCCCCGTCCTTCGGCCATCGCCTCGGCGAAGTTGGCGAACAGCACCGTGAACCAGAGCCAGAGCGACACGAGGCCGGCGAACACGTTCTCCTGGTTGGTGCTGCTGCCGAGGTCCCGGATGAAGATCAGCGTCGTGAGGATCGATCCGATCTCGACGATGAACATCACCGGGTTTCGGTACATTGTGCGCGGATCGAGCTTGCGCAGCGAGTCGACCATGGCGGGGCCGACGATCGATCGGTCGAAGATCGACGTCGACTCCTTGGTGCGCACCTTCGGTGGGCGCGGCGTTTCGGAGATGATGGTTGCGGTCACGCGATCCTCACAGTGAGAGGTGTTCGAGGATGGGCCCCAGCGAGAGGGCGGGGAAGAAGGTGAGGCCGGCGACGATGGCGATGACACCCACCACGAGGAAGCCGAAGAGCGGGGTGTTGGTCGGCATGGTGCCCGAGGTCGCAGGCACCTTCGGCTTGGCGGCCAACGAACCTCCGATGGCCAGCACCGGGATGATGGTGAAGAACCGCGCCATCAGCATCGAGATGCCTTGCGTCGTGGTGTACCACTGGGTGCCGGTGCCCTGGTAGGCGAACGCCGAGCCGTTGTTGTTGGCGGTCGACGCGAAGTTGTAGAGCACCTCCGAGAGGCCGCGGGCGCCGGGCTGGAACGTCGCTGCACTGTCGATCAGCACCGACGCCGCAGCGAAGGTCAGCAGCGCGAACGGCATGGCGAAGATGTAGAGCACGACGAGTTTCATCTCCGGTGCCTGGATCTTCTTGCCCAGGTACTCGGGGGTTCGTCCGACCATCAACCCGGCGATGAACACCGCCAGCAGCGCCATGATCAACATGCCGCCGAGGCCGACGCCGACGCCGCCCGGGGAGACCTCGCCGAGCATCATGTGCAGCATCGGCGACAGGCCGCCCAGCGGCGTGTAGGAGCCGTGCATGCTGTTCACCGCACCGGTCGAGGTGCCGGTGGTCGCTGCGGCGAACAGGCCGCTCGAGGCCGGACCCAAGCGGGTTTCCTTGCCCTCCATGTTGCCGCCCGATTGCGAGACCGACAGTGACTGGTCGGCGCCTCGCGTGGTCAGGCCGGGATTGCCCTGCTGTTCGGCGAGCATCGCGAATCCGCTGAACAGCACGAGGATCGTCGCCATCACCGCCAGCAGCACCCGCCCCTGGTTCCGGTCGCGGACGAGGC
>DASQFE010000190.1:0-1535 GCA_035633295.1 Ilumatobacteraceae bacterium
CGGCCAGCACGATGCTGATCGTGGACCCCATCGGCGACCCACCGACACCTTGACGGGGCGAGCGGCGAGACGGGGTCGGTGTCACCGGTGCGTTCGGGTCTTCGTTGCTCATGCGTGCGCTCCCTCTCCTGCCGCAGCCGACGAACCGTCGAGGCGGGCCTTTCGGGCTCGCACGCGCAGCCGCTTGAGTCGACGCACCACGAGCGGGTCGTGGTCCATCGCGGCTGCGTCGTCGAGCACCCTGGTCAGTTCCGCATGGTATTCCTCCGGCGAACACTGAAAGCGCGCACGGATGACCTGGTCACGCGGTTCGTCGTTGTTCCACCAGGCACGTTCGAAGTCGAGCATGGCGGCAGAGCGTTCGTCGAGCATCACGCACAGATTGGCCGCAAACGGGCGCGAATTACAAGCACCCCGGCCAAGACGGACCGCGCTCCGGCGAATTCGGGCCGGTCAGGCGATCGGCGCGGCCAGGTTCAGACGCTTGTCCGGGGTGTCGACGTAGCCAGGGAGCACGGCCCCCATGTTGGCGGTCGCGAGGCGGTGCTGGAGGATGTCGGCGAGTACCGACCGGTAGTCGACCGTGACGCGCAGCGCATTGCCGTCGATGTTGGCCGGGGCGAGGCCGGGCCAGTTGCCGTAGAGGCCGCCTTGGATGCCGCCTCCCATGACGAACATGGTGCTCGCACGACCGTGGTCGACGCCGAGGCCACCGTTCTCGCGGAAGGTGCGACCGAATTCGGTCATCACGACCACGGTCACCCGTGCCATGTCAGGGCCCAGATCCTGGGCGAAGGCGGCGAGTACCTCGGCCAGAGCATTCAGGTTCTGTGCCTGGCGGCCGTCGGTCTGGTTGCCGAAGTTGTCGTGGAGGTCCCATCCGAAGTCGGCTGAGGTGGCAACGGCCTCGAGGCCGGTGTCGGCACGGATCAACGAGGCCACCTCGGCAAGCGTGCGTCCGACGTTGCGGCCGCGTCCGCCCATCGGATACACCGCGCCGTTCGCCGGCGGCGTGACCGGGGCGTTGTTGACGATGTCGAGCGCGACCAATGCCTCGTGCGCACGGGCGTTGACGACGTTGCCCAATTCGACGGCATGGAGATCTTGCAGTGCGGCACGCACCATCGCCCCGCTGTTGCCGTTGTTGCGGAACCCTTCGACTCGGAAGTTGTCGGTTCGATTGAGGGTGACGGCGATGCTGGAACCCGACAGGCTCCGCTGACCGTTGGGCAACGAGATTGCCCGGAGGCCGATCGGCGCAGGCGAGACCGTGGTGTCGAGGTGGCGTGCGAGCCAACCCGAGCCGACGGCACCGTTGTCGAGGCCTTCGTCCATCTTGCGTTGCACGGAGAAGTGGCTGCGGTCACCGTTCGGGAAGCCGGCAGCCGGGATCAGCGCGAGACGGTTGGTGGTGGTGCCATTGCCCCAGACGTTCATCAATGGCGCCATCATCGGATGGAGTCCGAAGTCGTTCGTGAGCGGGATCACCGACGCCGGATCGACGGCAATGGTCGGGCGGGCCTCGGCGAGGAAGT
>DASQFE010000191.1:0-2650 GCA_035633295.1 Ilumatobacteraceae bacterium
GCCGGCCGCACGATCGTGGACGATCGAAGCGGTGACATCGTAGCGGAGTCCTGAGGATCGAGAAGCGACCAGTCAATGGCGTGGCGCGCTGGAATCGCAGCAGAAGGTCGGCAACGTCGTCATCACGGTCGCCCCTGGCGAAGTGTGAGGGCGTAAGGCCCTGTTCGACGCAGCCCGGGGGACGCCACGATTGGTCATGGGCTCCGACAACCGCATCCAGTGTGCGATTCTGTGGTCGCCCGCTCGTTGTGAGGTGGTGCCGTGAAGCGCTGGCTGGCCGGTATGGGTGCGCTGGTCGTGGCGACAGCGGCGGCGTGGCACCGTTGGGTGACGCCGTGGCATGAGCAGTGGGGCGCCACCGACGACGAGGTCCGCATGTCCCTACCCGGTGACGACCTCGTGGTGGAACCGGCCCAGCAGAACACGCGGGCCATCGACATCGACGCCGAACCCGGGTACGTGTGGCCGTGGATCGTCCAGATCGGCGCCGACCGTGGCGGCTTCTACTCCTATGAGTGGCTGGAGAACCTCTTCGGCCTGGGCATCCACAACAGCGACGCGGTCGTACCGCAGTGGCAACACCGCACGGTCGGCGACCTGGTCTTCGCGGATGCCAAGGGGTCTGGTGGCTGGTACGTGATGGAGGTGCTGCCCGACGAAGCACTCGTGCTGCAGATCGGCGACGTTCGAGCCGGCCGTCCGATCCATCGCGACGAGCAGCTCGGCTGGGAGTCGACGTGGAGCTTCGTCGTACGCGCCGCCCCGGGTGGACGCTCGCGATTTCTGGTGCGGGAGCGGGCCGGGTACGGCTCCCGGCTCACCGAGGCGGCCATGTCACCGATCGGGATCGTCAGTTTCGTGATGACCCAGAAGATGCTGCGCGGGATCAAGGCCCGTGCCGAGGCGGTCACCTGCACGGTGCATGACGTCGGCGCCGGCGCGGCGCGAGACCGGCGGTGAGGCGCGAGATGGGAGGAGCGGCGATGGACCGGGTGCTGGTGGCCTACGGATCCAAATACGGTGCCACGGCTGAGATCGCCGACGCCATCGGCGCAGCGCTGCAGGCGAATGGACTGGAGGTCGACGTGGAACGTGCCCGTTCGGTGCGCTCGTTGGAGGGGTACCGGGCGACGGTGGTGGGCAGCGCCGTGTACGCCGGCCACTGGCGCGGCGACGCGTTGCGGTTCCTGGGCGATCACCGGGACTGGCTCGCCGAGCACCCCGTGTGGCTGTTCAGCAGCGGGCCGGTGGGCGAGGACGACGAGGACGCCGACGAGGAGGAAGTCGAGCGCTGGACCAAGCCGAAGAAGGTGCAGCAGCTCGCAGTGGAGATCCGTGCCCGGGACCACATCGTCTTCGGCGGGAAAGTCGACGAGGAACGGGGGTTCATCAGAAAACGTATGGCCCGGAACATGCCCGAAGCGATGCGTGACCGGCGCGACTGGGACGAGATCGCGGCGTGGGCGGCCGGGATCGCCGCCGTACTCGCTTCGGGTTCGCATCCTCCCATGGCCTCAGATTGAACCCGCGAGCTCGCTGTTCTTGGTCGGATCGGACCGTGCATCAGAGCGGCCGCCGTGGGGGTGGGGCTCGGGCCGGACAAGGGCCTCTACGGGGGTCAGCGACGCATCTACGTTGAACTTGTGAACGGGGTTCGGTGCGATGACCTTTGCCTCTGCCGCCCGTGGGTGGTGGTGCCGGATGCTCGTGATGAAGGTCTGTTTCGATGGTGTCGCTGAGAGGAGAGTTCAATGCCGTACCACACAGTCGTCGTCGGCTACGACGGCTCTGGCAACGCCGACCGGGCGGTCGAGGCCGCAGCCGATCAGGTCGGGCCGGATGGGACGGTTCACGTGGTGACCGCGTTCCATCCCGGGTCGGACAACCGACTCGTCGAGCACCTCCGGCAGCTGCCGGAGGAGTTCCGTTACGTCTACGACGAGTACGCCGTCGAGAAGGAACGACAACAGACCGCCTTGGCAATGCTCCAGGAACGGGGCGTGGACTGCGAGGGTCACGTCGTGCCTGATGATCCCGCTGTTGCGATCCTCGACGTCGCCCGACGCGAAGGAGCCGAGCTCGTCGTCGTCGGCAGCCGCGGTCTCGGCGGGATGAAGCGGTTCCTCCGCGGCAGTGTCTCGGCCCGAGTCGCTGCCCATACCCCGATGAGTGTGCTGATCGTTCAGGACCCCGGCGCGACGGTGCCCGGCTGAGAGGCCGGAGAAGTCGGACTGCGTGCGTCGAACACGCCTTCGCTGGTGAGGGTGATGCCGGGTGCGCCATCGAGCCGGGCAAGGTCGTCGCGGTCCGTGATCGGCGCCCTCGGTGAGGCGTCGGGTGGGGTGTTTGGTGTCGTCGAGTTCGAGGTCGAGGTGGCGCAGGGCGCAGGAAGAGGAGCTGCTGACGAGCATCAGTTTCGAGAGTCCGCGTGAGCCGTGAGGGCTGAGACGCCGGGTCGTCACTCGACGACGCGGAGGGTGCCCGGGAGGTTCATGCGCTGGAGCTGTCTGACGAGCAAGAGCGGCGTGGCAGCGACGGCAGCGATGCCGACGATCGCTGCGATCAGGATCGTGGTCGGTGAGAGGTAGACCTCGATGCCGACGTCGGGGAGGGTGGTCGTAGCCAGCGAGGTCAGCATCCACTGGAGGAA
>DASQFE010000192.1:0-4809 GCA_035633295.1 Ilumatobacteraceae bacterium
ACACCGCCAGCAGTACGCGATCACCCGGAATCCCTCGTAGACCAAGCCCTTGTCCCACAACGTCTTGAACGCCCACATCACACTCTCCATGTAGGAGAGGTCGAGTGTTTTGTAGTCGTTGTCGAAATCGACCCAGCGCGCCTGTCGTGTCACGTACTCCCGCCAATCGTCGGTGTACTGCAGCACGCTGGTGCGGCACGCGTCGTTGAATCGGTCGATGCCGTACTCGGAGATCTCGGGATGCCCGGAGATGCCGAGCTCCTGTTCGGCCTTCACTTCTGCGGGCAGACCGTGGCAGTCCCAGCCGAACCGCCGCTCGACGCGACGTCCGCGCATCGTCTGGTACCGCGGAATTGCGTCCTTCACGTATCCCGTGAGCAAGTGGCCGTAGTGCGGCAACCCGTTGGCGAACGGCGGGCCGTCGTAGAACACGAACTCGTTGGCACCGAACTCGCCCGCCTCACGCTGGTCAATCGAGACCTGGAACGTGTCGTCCTTAGCCCAACGCGCGAGGACGTCCTGTTCGAGTTCGGGAAAATGCGGCCGGGGGTCGACGTCGGGATAGGACACGACGGCGATGCTACCGAGGCTCGGTCAGCCCGACGCCGGGAGTTCGGTGCTCAGGAGCGCTCGTCGTCGAAGGAGAAGCGAAACTCTTCGCCCGACTCGTCGCGGGACTCCGACTCGTCGTCGTCATCGATTCGGAACACGGGCATCGCCTCGGTTGCGTCGCCTGTGTCCTCGTCGGCCCAGGGATCGCTGTCCGGATCGGCAACGACGCCGGTGTCGGACTCAGTAGTCGTCTCAACCACTTCCCCGTCATCATCGGGGGCGATCTCCGTGACGATCAGCAGCTCTGCAGATGCGGTGTCAGCCTCACCCGACGTTTCGCCATTCGTATCGTGCCGGTCGACGGTCGCGGTGTCGATCGAGTCGTCGTCGGACGCCGACAACAGCGGTGCCCGCACGTCACCGAGGCCACCCGGCACCCGATCGGCAATGTCGAGGAGGGAATTGGCCGCCTCACGGACCCGGGCGCGCTGGTCGACGAGGAAGGTCTCGAGGTGGTGCACGTCGGATTCGAGGAAGTCGCGACGCGCCTTGAGGGCCTCGACGTCGCTCGATATCGAGTTGCGCTCGGATTCACCGATCTTGCGCGCATCGACCCGTGCATCCTCGAGGAGTTGCGCCGACATCTCGCGAGTCGAGTCGAGCGTCTTGGCTGCCTCGTCGTTGGCGCGGCGAAGGATCTGCTCCCCTTCGGAGCGAGCTTCCGAAACCGCCTGGTCGGCCGTGCGCTGGGCCAGCAACAGGGTGCGGCTGATCGTTTCGGACTCCTCGACCGAAGCCTCGACGTTCGGGGCAGGGGCCGTGGACCCCGCCTCGCTGAGTTCCTGCAACCGGGCCACTGCAGCGCGTGCGCGCGCCTCCATGGCAGTCGATTGGTTCTGCGCCCGTTCGAGTTCGTCGGCCACATCGCTGAGAAAGACACGGACTTCGTCGGGATCGGCGCCCTTGCGAACCGTCTTGAACTCAGCGCTGCGGACGCGTTGGGGGTTCATCTCCATGGGGTTCTCCTTCGAGTTCAGTCGTCGTAGTCGTCGTAGCGCGGGGAGCGCTGGGCGACGGGGGGCTTGAGTAGGTAGACACCGGTCGCAACCTTCTCCATCGACCCGTCGAGCGCATAGCAGATTCCACTCGCGAAGTCGATCAGACGTCGGGCTACCTCCCGTTCGGTTCCTTCGAGGTTCATGATGACGGGCTGGCCATCTTTGAACTTGTCAGCGACTTCCTGCGCCTGATCGAAACGACGGGGACGAACGGTATGCGGTTCCATGGACCCTCCCGACGCAGTGCGCGTGGATTGTGCTTGCGACGGATTGGGACGAACCTGCACGCCAGAGTCGTCGGGTCGACCCGACGGCCCGTTGCCGGATGTACGTCGTGCCGATGATGCGTCGAAGTCGCGCGATGGATAGCTCGGACGGGCCGACACCGTTCGCACGGTAGGTTCGTCGGCTTCGGCTTCCCAACCGCGCTGTGCGTTGGAACCGGACGACCCCCGAGATTCGGCGTCACGCTGTCCCCGACTCTGCTTGGTCACAGACGCCGGTTCGTCGTAGTCGTCGTAGTCGTCGTAGGCATCATCGGGGCCCAGACCCAGGTAGTCCATGGTTTTCTTCCAGAGTGACATGCATTCCTCCTGCGTGGCGCAGGCTAGCCGAGCGCACCCCGCACACGGTGGACAGCGTGACGAGCGGTACCGGTTCAGCGACGCGGTGGCCGGGGACCGAACAGCGCCGTGCCGATGCGGACTTCGGTGGAGCCCTCCTGCACGGCGACCTCGAGATCGCCACTCATGCCCATCGAGCACACGTCGAGGCCGAGATCGTCGACGAGATCTCTCACCTGACGAAAGCCCTTCCGTGCGGACTCGGCCGGTTCACCGGTCGGTCCGACCGTCATCAACCCGTCGACGACGAGACCGAGATCTCGCGCCCGCGCCACCAACGCCGTCACCTCGGCGACCGAGCAGCCGCCCTTGGCCGGATCGCCGGTGGCGTCGACCTGGATCAAGACCCGGGCCGCCGTTGCTCGCTTGGCAACTTCGTCCACCAGCGACGCCCGGTCGAGACTCGCCCACACGTCAACGAGGTCAGCGACCAGTCTGACTTTGTTGGTCTGGAGTCGACCGATGAAGTGCACCTCTGGCGCCAGGCGCTCGATGACCGCACGTTTGGTCGCGAGCTCCTGGGCGTAGTTCTCACCGATCACCGAGCACCCAGCCGACACCGCAGCTTCGATCGCCTCTTCACCGAACCCCTTGGTGACGGCGACGATTCGCACCTCGTGGTTGAACACACGTTCGACCTCGGCGATCTGTCGCTCGATCGCTGCCAGCCGCCCCGCAATGTCGATGTCGTCGCTCACTGTGAACTCTCGCTCACGATGCGACCTCGCTCCAGCCCACCATCGCATGACGTTCGACGTCGCCACGGCGATGCGAGAACCACCGGTCGTCACACGCCGTGCACGCCCCACCGATCACGACATCGATGTCGTGGCGGGCCAGTGCCGCTGTGACCGCGGCGGGAACGTCGAGCGCAAGAGCGCCGGACGATGTCGTGGCTGCGATGCCTTCCACATCGGCGCCGACGCCGGCCGCCACGTCGGCGAGTTCGCGCTCACCGAACTCGTAACAACACGGATGGATGCAGGGGCCGACGACAGCAACAACCGGTCGGGCGACTGCGGCGGCGGCAACGTCGATCACCCCGGCCGCAAGGCCGCGCCAACCCGCATGACAAGCCACCGGCACTCCGTGACGATCGAACAGCATCACCGGCGCGCAATCGGCTGCCCAGACCGCGACGGGGCGAGTGACACGACCTTCGATCGGCGCCTCACCCACCAGGACATCGCCAACGCCGACAATCGACGTGAGCGGAGTGCCTGGACCACTGCGGTACTGCACGACGCCGTGTACCTGATCGAGCATGACCCAGCGACTTGCGGTGGCTGCCAACTGCCTTGCCACGAGCGTGTCGTGCAACACCTGCACAGGATGCACATCACCATCGGAGCGCTCGGACACCGTCACGACCGCAACGCACGCACCGAGGTCGTACCGCAGCAGTTCGAGCATGCTGCGTGGCGACCGTTGCGCCTACTTCAGGAACGAGGGAACATCGAAGTCGTCGTCGTCGGCGGCGTCGGCGAGCGGATCGGCTTCGTCATCGCTGCCGAAGAGTTCAGTGATTCGCGTCGGCGTCGAACGTGGCGCAGTGTCGCCACCGATCGACCGACCTGTGCCCGCATCGTCGAGTCGGTCGAATCCAGCGGCGATGACGGTGACGCGCACTTCGTCACCCATCTCGTCGTCGATGACGGTACCGAAGATGATGTTGGCATCCTGGTGAGCAACGCCGTGGATGATCTCCGCAGCAGCGTTCATCTCGAACAGGCCCATGCTCGACGGGCCGGTGATGTTGAGCAACACCCCGCGAGCGCCGTCGATCGCCGATTCGAGCAGCGGGCTCGAGATAGCCGCCTTGGCCGCCGAGACGGCGCGGTCGTCGCCGCTCGCCTGGCCGATTCCCATGAGTGCGGAACCGGCATTCGACAACACCATCTTCACGTCGGCGAAGTCGGTGTTGATCAGGCCCGGAGTGGTGATCAGACCGGTGATGCCCGACACACCCTGGAGGAGCACCTCATCGGCCATCTTGAACGCATTGAGCACGCTCGTCTTGTCGTTGGCAACAGTGAGCAGCCGATCGTTCGGGATGACGATCAGTGTGTCGACCTTCTCCTTGAGCTTCTGGACACCGTTGTCGGCCTGCACGGCGCGGCGACGGCCCTCGAACGAGAACGGCCGGGTGACGACACCAACGGTGAGTGCACCCGCCTCGCGGGCGATCTCGGCAATGACCGGCGCGGCACCGGTACCGGTGCCGCCGCCTTCGCCCGCCGTGATGAACACCATGTCGGCGCCGCGGACCATCTCCTCGATCTCGTCGTGGTGCGCCTCCGCAGCGGAGCGGCCGACTTCTGGGTCGCTGCCGGCTCCGAGACCACGGGTGAGGTCACGCCCGATGTCGAGCTTGACATCGGCATCGCTCATCAGCAATGCCTGGGCATCGGTGTTGACGGCGATGAACTCGACGCCCTTGAGCCCGGCGTCGATCATGCGGTTGACGGCATTGACGCCGCCACCACCGACCCCGACGACTTTGATCACGGCGAGATAATTCTGCGGAGCGCCGACCATCAGATGATCCTCCATTGGTTCTGGTTCATGAATTGATT
>DASQFE010000193.1:0-5613 GCA_035633295.1 Ilumatobacteraceae bacterium
GTCGAACCGAGTGTCTCGACCGACTCCAGTCGTCGAACCAGCGCGTGCTCGTCGGCCATCCGCTGGGCGCCGATCGCAAGAGAGAGCGTCACGGTCGGCAACAGCCCCTCGGGCACGAGCGCCACCGTGATGCCGATGGCAAACACGAACCCGTCGGACGCCGGTGTGTCGAGGAACAGGGTCAGCACGAAGAACCCACCGCCGACGCCCACGGCGATCAGCGCGATGGTCCGAACGAGGCGGTGGAGCTCGCGGGTCAACGGCGTGTCGGGACGCGCGGTGTCCTGAGTGAGGACGGCGATGCGGGCGAACTCGGTCGACGCGCCGGTCGCCGCCACGATTGCCAGGCCCTCACCCTCGACGACGAACGTCCCCGCTCGGAGACTGTCACCCTCGCCGATCGACTCAGGCACGCTTTCGCCGGTCAGCGTCGAGGTGTCGATGAGGAGCCCGTGGCTTTCGACGCAGTTCATGTCGGCGGGTACTCGGGCGCCATCGGTGAGCACGACGAGATCGCCGGGAACCACACCGTCGGCTTCGATCAAGAGCGGTGACCCGTCGCGAACGACCATCACCTGCAACGGGAGCAGACTCTTCAGTCGGGCCGCCGCCTGCTCGGCTCGGTACTCCTGCGCAAACGCGAAGAGCGCGTTGACGACGATCACGATGAAGATCGCGACACCCAACTCGGGGAGGTCGCCGATGATCGCCAACACACCCGCAACCCAGAGCATCGCCGCGAAGAAGTGTGTGAGCTGGGCAAACAACTGGCGCCAAACTGGCGTCCTCGTCGGTTCGGGGAGTGCGTTCGGGCCGACGTCGCGCAGCCGTGTTGCAGCTTCGGCTGAGGTGAGCCCTGTCAGGTGTGCAGTGTCGGGCACACCTCCAACATCCACTTCGAGCAGTGACTTGGCAAGGGCATTCGTCCCCTGACGGTGTCAGCGATGTGAACGGATGGCGGCCAGGAGGTCGGGGTAGGTGTCGAGCGCAGGGAACTGCGGGAACTCCTCGATGACGTTGGCCGGGGCATGGAACAGGTAGCCGTGGTCGGCGGCGCTCAACATGGTCGTGTCGTTGTAGCTGTCGCCGGCGGCCACGACCCGATACTCGAGACTCTGGAGCGCCTCGACCGAATGCTGCTTCTGGTTGGGCTGGCGGAGTTGGTAGTCGACGATCCTGTCGTCGTGCACCACGAGTCGATGACAGAACACGGTCGGCAGGCCGAGCTGGCGCATCAGCGGTCGGGCGAACTGCTCGAACGTGTCCGACAGCAGAATGACCTGCGTCTCGTCACGCAACTCGTCGAGAAAGGCGCGGGCGCCGTCGAGCGGCACGAGCCCCGCGATGACGTCCTCGATCAGTGACATCGTGAGACCGTGCTCGGCGAGCAGGTCGAGGCGGTACCGCATGAGTACGTCGTAGTTCGGTTCGTCACGGGTGGTGCGCCGCAACCCATCGATCCCCGTGCGCTCTGCGACCGCGATCCAGATCTCGGGGACGAGCACGCCTTCGACATCGAGCGTCACGATCATCTGGCGGGAGCCGTTCACCCTCCCAGTCTCGCCGCTCCACCCCCACCCGACGAAACCGTCACACGGTGCCGGGTCAAACGTGACGTTTCGTCAGCTGATGATGTGTGTGACGGGGATCGGCGGGCGTTCGGGGGCGGCGCACTCCTGGGTGGCCCAGCCGAGGTAGATGATGGCGACGAGCCGGTCGTCGGGGCCGAACTCGCACAGGTCGAGGACTGCCTTCGGCTGCGTGAGCGCCGGAGTCGACCAGAAACTGGCGAGGCCGAGGGTGGTCGCGCCGAGCAACACGTTCTGAATACCGGCGGCGACCGCGTCGCGGTTCTCGGCGTGGAGCATCGCATTGACGTCCGGTCCGCAACCGACCACGAGGACCGCCGGGGTACGCAGATACTTCACGCGAGTCTTGGCCCGTTTGACATCGTCACCGAAGTCGGCTCGCACCATCTCGTCGGCCATGGTGTCTCCGAGGCGGATCCGACCGGCGCCGGTGAACACGGCGAACCGCCATGGCCAGGTTTTCTTGTGATTGGGTGCCCACGTGGCGAGGCCACACAGCTCCGCGATCAGGTCGAGCGGTACCTCACGAGCCTGGTCGACGATCATCGAGGTGCGGCGCGACCGCACGAGCTTCGAGAACTCGTCGAAGTCGGCGCGGTCCGGGTTCATGGCGTCAGGATGTCATGCCATCGCCCAGATCAGCACCTCGGCGCCGTCCGGTCCGGCCGTGAGACTCGGCGATCCCGCGCCGGTCAGTCGCACCGCGTCACCGATCGACAGCGATCCGGCGCCGTCGAGCGTCGCCGAACCACGGGGCACGAACACGTGGACGTGGCGATCGTCGGGAACGGTGACCGACTCGTCGGGGCCGAGTCGGCCACCCCACAGCACCGCGCCGCGCTGGCGGATCGAGATGGCAGCGTCGTGACCCCTGCCCGACGCAATCGGCACGAGGCCTCCCTTGTCGAGTTCGGCGTTGATGTCGAGTTGCTCGTACCCGGGGTTCACCGACTCGGTGTCCGGCGGTACCCACATCTGGACGAAGTGCACATCGTCGCTGCCCGAATTGTTCATCTCCGAGTGCCAGATGCCGGTGCCGGCCGACATCCGCTGGGCGAGCCCGGGGTAGAGGACGCCACGGTTACGTTCGGAGTCCTTGTGCTCGAGTTCGCCCGAGAGCACCCACGTGACGATCTCCATGTCGCGGTGCGGGTGGGTGTCGAACCCAGAGCCGCCGCTGACGATGTCGTCGTTGTTCACGAGCAGCAGGCCGTGGCCGGTGTTCGTCGGGTCGTAGTGGCGACCAAAACTGAAGGAGTGCTTGGAGTCGAGCCAGCCGATCTTGGTGGCGGGGCGATCCGACGCCCGGCGCACCTCGATCACTGCAGCGGTGGAGTTCGTGGTCATGCTCATCAGAACACTTGTGTCCGCAAGGATATTCCGTTCTGCAGGGTGGTTGCGGCTCAGGTCGTTTGACCCTTGTGCGGCTACGACTCGGATGGGAGAGTTGTGGGGGGCGAGACCGACACAGGGAGGTGGTCATCATGCACACGACCTCGATGAGAGAGCCCTCGATGGCGAGCGGGCCGCCGATGGTGGCACTGGCTCGTGACGAGCATCTCCTGCGGCCGCTACTCAACCGGTTCGAGAACGAGCCTGGCGCTGCCTTCGCCTCACGACGGGAGGGTGACTACTTCGCCGATGTGACCGTGAAGGAGGTCGCAGAGACGGTCCGGAAGATCGCCCGGGGCCTCGTTGCATCCGGGGTCGCCCCGGGTGATCGGGTCGCGCTCATGTCACACACCCGCCTCGAATGGATGATCCTCGACTATGCGATCCTTGCCGCGGGGGCGGTGACGGTGCCGATCTATGACACGTCGTCGCCCGATCAGGTCCGCTGGATCATGAGTGACAGCGAGGTGGGGATAGTAGTCGTCGAGACGACTGCGATGGCCGATGTCGTCGAAGCGCTTCGCGCTGACCTCCCGATGTGCCGCGACCTGCTGACCATCGATGCCGGGGCACTCGACGAGCTCGAGTCCCGCGCCATGAAGGTCGACGACGCTGTGATCGATCAACGGATCGCCGACCTCGATGTCGACTCGATCGCCACGATCATCTACACCTCCGGCACTACCGGACGTCCGAAGGGATGCGTGCTCACCCACGGCAACCTGCGCGCCAACGTCGCGCAGGCGCTCGACGCGCTCGGCGCGGAGCTGCGCCCCGGCGACACCGGGTTGCTGTTCCTCCCGCTCGCCCATGCGCTCACCAAGGGCAATGCTCTGTTCGGAGCGGCGGCAAACGTGACGATCGGGTTGGCGTCGGACGTCGCCCACTTGGTCGAGGAGCTCCAGATGTATCGCCCCACGACCATGGCGGCGGTCCCACGGATTTTCGAGAAGGTGTACAACACCGCCAGCCACACTGCCCATCAGGACCGCAAAGGCCCGATCTTCGACCGCGCCGCTGACGTTGCGATCAGGTGGTCGCGTGAGCACGCCGCCGGCCGTGTCCGGCCGTGGACCGCGGTCGAGCATCGCCTGTTCGACCGGCTCGTCTACGGAAAGATCCGTCACGCGTTCGGCGGCCGACTGCGGCTCTGCTTCAGCGGCGGGGGGCCGCTCGGCGAACGACTCACCCACTTCTTCGCGGGTGTCGGCGTGCAGATCTACGAGGGGTACGGACTCACCGAAACGAGCCCGACACTCACCCTCAACCGACCGGGAGCATGGAGGCCCGGCACAGTCGGTCGGCCGCTCGCAGGGACATCCATCAGTCTCGCCGCCGACGGTGAGATCCTCGCCAAGGGCCCACAGGTGTTCCGGGGGTACTGGCACAACGAGACCGCGACCGCCGAAGTGTTCGACAGCGACGGCTGGTTCCGCACCGGCGACATCGGCGAACTCGACGAGGAGGGCTACCTGCGGATCACCGGCCGCAAGAAGGAGTTGATCGTCACCGCCGCCGGCAAGAACGTCGCCCCGGCACCGCTCGAGGATCATCTCCGCGCCCACGAGCTGATCAGCCAGGCAGTGGTCGTCGGCGAAGGGCGGCCGTTCATCGCGGCGCTGATCACGATCGATCCGACCGTCCTGCCGGACTGGGCCGACCAGCACGGCTTCGCAGATGCACCACTCACCGACGTGCTCGGCTCACCGGAGCTCCACGCCGAGATCCAGCCGGCGATCGACCATGCCAACACGTCCGTGTCACGGGCCGAATCGATTCGCAGCTTCGCGATTCTCCCCCGCGACTTCACCATCGACGACGGCGAGCTGACCCCGACGCTCAAGGTTCGGCGCGCGAACATCCAGTCGATCTACGCCGCCGAAATCGACAAGATCTATGCGGGCTGACGACAACGATCCTGCACCCGACGCCGTCCTTCGTCAGCCCGACGCCGGAGAGCACGCGCACGTGCACACGCTTCGTGACGGTGCACGCCTGCTCGTTCGATCGTTGCAGCCCGGCGACCGCGATGAGATCGCAGACGGGTACGAACAGTTGTCACCCGAATCTCGACGGCTGCGCTTCTTCAACGCCCCCGACCATCTTTCCGAGCGGTTGCTCGATTACCTCACCGACGTCGATGGCGTGGACCGCGTCGCGCTCGTCGCGCGGGCGATCGACGAGCCCGGAACGCCCGGCGTGGGTGTGGCCCGGTATGCACGCGACCTTCGCGATCTGACCACCGCCGAGGCAGCCGTGACGGTGCTCGACACGCATCGCAATCGCGGGATCGCCACGATTCTGCTCAAGTCGCTCGTCGATGAGGCCGTCGCCAACGGCATCACCACGTTCACCGCGAGCGTGATGTGGGAGAACAAGTATCTGCTCGATGGCCTCCGCGAGTACGGCGCCGTCGTCGTGCCCGACGAACCCGGTGTCGCCGCCGTGAGCGTCGACCTTCCGCACGACGCCAGGGCGTTCGTGGGGTCGCCACTCCATTGGATGCTGCACACGGTGGCTGCTCGGCTGGGTCGCTGAGCCCGGCGCCTGGCGTGCGCCGGTATTCCTGGCGGATCGGCCCGGGTGGGGTAGACAACACTCCGTGCCACCGACCACCAGACCGATCGGCGCA
>DASQFE010000194.1:0-2448 GCA_035633295.1 Ilumatobacteraceae bacterium
TCACGCAAACGGTCGTTGGAGGGGGAGGTCATCGGCCGATGACGTCGATGAGGAGTTGCGCAAGTTGGTCAGCGGCGTCCTCCTGGAAGAAGTGGTGGGCATCGGTCGCGGTGATGTGCGGCTGGCCCTCCGTGCCGGGCACTCGACCGATGAAGGCTGCCTCGCCGCCTGCGGTGATCGGATCCTGATCACTGAAACAGCAGACGAACGGCTTGGTCCACGCGTCGAGCACCTTCCAGGCGGCGACGTTCGCGGGACCCTCAGGGTCGTCGGGCGACGTCGGCACGAGCGACGGGAAGATGCGGGCGCCCGCCTTGTAGGTGTCGTCGGGGTACGGCGCGTCGTAGGCCGCGATCTCCTTGGCCGACAGGTCGGTGACCGTCGCGGCGTTGATGAGTGACCCGATGTCGAACGTCGGCGAGGTCTGGGAGAACTTCTGCCAGGCGAGGAACGCCTTGCCGGGGCTGCGTTCACCGGTGGGCAGACCGGTGTTGCCGACGACGATGCGGGCGAACCGGTCGGGGTTCGCCGTGACGATGCGCAGGCCGACGAGGCCGCCCCAGTCCTGTCCGAAGAAGGTCGCGTCGGTGAGGTCGAGGTGGTCGATGAGGAGCGCTTGCATCCATGCGACGTGGCGGGCGTAGGTGTAGTCGCTCATCTCCGTCGGCTTGTCACTGCGGCCGAAGCCGACGAGGTCGGGCGCGACGACCCGATGTCCGGCATCGACCAGGATCGGGATCATCTTGCGGTACAGGTAGCTCCACGATGGCTCGCCGTGCATGAGCAGGATCGGTGCGGCGTCGGCCGGGCCCTCGTCGAGATAGTGGACACGGAGCGTGCCGCCATCGCCATCGGGGATCTCTGCGTAGTTCGGGGCGAACGGGTAGCCGGGGAGGTCGGCGAAGCGTTCGTCGGGGGTGCGCAGGGTCTTCATGGGTCAGGCTCCTGACTCGGTGTGGCGGTTCTCGGTGGAATGGATCTCGACTCGATGGAGGTCGTCGCCGAGTTCGACGACGCCGGAGAAGTGTTCGGCGGCAAGGGCCTTCCAGTCGTCGCCGCTGCCGCCCGTCGGGATGGGCGGGACGTAGTGGGTGAGCACGAGCGTGCCGACGCCGCCGCGAGCAGCGGTCTGGGCGGCTTCCTCGGGTGAGGAGTGGTAGTCGAGCGTGTCCTTGATCCGCTGCATCGGCAGGTTGGCGATGATGTCCTTGCGGATCACGGTGTGCACCAGCGCATCAGCGCCGTCGCACAACGAGTCGAGCCCCGGGCACGGCACCGTGTCACCTGCCGCGACGACGGACACGCCGTCGTGGTCGAAGCGGAATCCGATGCTCGGCTCGACCGGCTTGTGATCGGTGTGCGCACAGCGGATCGACACCCCGCCGGCCGATGCTCCAGGCAGATCGACCGGCCCCTCGGTCACCTCGATCACGTCGATTCGTGGCGGACCGTCGAGATCGTCGTGGTGGGCGATGCGGTAGCCCATGTCGGGCTCGAGCGACGCCAGGATGTGGTCGACGACGGCCTTCGTGCCGACCGGGCCGACGATGGTGAGCGGCGTGGGCACGAACGTCATCACCCAGCGTGTGGTGATCACGTCGTTGAGGTCGGTGATGTGGTCGCTGTGCAGGTGGGTGATCAGCACAGCGGTGAGATTCGGCGCACCGAGGCCCGCCGCGGCGAGGCGCATCAGCACGCCACGGCCGGCGTCGACGAGGTAGTGCTGGTCGCCGGCGGAGATCAGTGTGGCGGGTCCGGCCCGGTCGGGGCTCGGCATCGGGCTGCCGGTGCCGAGGAGCGTGATGGCGATCATTGGCGACTCATCTCCGCAGCCGTTTCTGCAGAGCGTGCTTCGAGATCCTGGGGTGACAGGAGTTGGATGACGACCTCGTGCAGCGTGCCGGTGAAGGCGAACGGCGCCTCGTACCGGTTCGACACTGCCGAGCCGTGGTCGTAGGCGATGCTCGGCCCGACCGACGACATCATCCGCATGAAAAGCGGGAGGTCGGCAGATCCGGCCGGTTCACCGTCGATCTCCAGTGCGATACTGCCCGCCATCCCGCCACCGCGGCGGAACTGGGCGACGAGCGTCGACGCTCCGGCGGGAATCTCGATGTCGGATTCGAGAATCGTGTGGTCGTCGAATGCGTTGTAGTCGATCACGAGCCGGTCGTTCTGCACGAAGATCGACAGGCCGGAGTTCTCCGTGCCGGTGGCGAACAGGACGCCTTCGTCGCCGACCTCGCGGGTGACGGTGGCGGTCAGGTCGAAGGCGCGGCCGCCGATCGCTGCCGATGCCTGGCCCGGCAGGGGTGACATCGGGGGCCGGTAGACGTAGCGCCGGTCGACCGGATGCGGCGAGTTCGTCCGGAAGCGGGCCCCGAACAACTCGAGCGTCCGATCGTCGAGCGGGAGCACGCCGTGGCGCTCCGCCTCCTGCCACCACAG
>DASQFE010000195.1:0-9480 GCA_035633295.1 Ilumatobacteraceae bacterium
CGCCAGCCACGACGGGACGCCGATGCATCTCGATGCAGTTCGAGCGATTCTCACCCGGTACGGCCTCGACGTTGCGCAACTCCAGAACACGCCGGCGCCTGCGCTGAGTGCTCCACATTCCGAGCCCTCCTCGCTGCGGCAGAACTGTTCGGGCAAGCACGCCGCGATGCTCGCCACGTGTGTTGTCAACGGGTGGCCGACCGAGACGTATCTCGATGTGGAGCACCCGCTCCAGGTGGCGATCGCATCGGCGTTCGGTGACCTCGGATGCGTCGTGCAGCACATCGGCGTCGACGGCTGCGGCGCGCCCACACATGCGCTCGCGCTCGATGAGTTGGCCCGCGTGTTCGCTGCGTTGGCCTCGACCGATGCGCCTGTGGCCCGGTCGATGCGGGCGACGCCCCTCATGGTCGGCGGAGCGGAGTTCGACGACACGCTGTGGATGCGAGCTGTTCCCGGCCTGGTGGCCAAGGAGGGGGCTGCCGGAATGATGGTGATGGCCCGAGCTGACGGCCGCGCCGCGGCGTTCAAGATCGCCGACGGGTCGGGCCTCGCCCGCCAGGCAGTCATCCCCGAGGCGCTTCGAGTTCTCGGTGTCGACGTCGACGCTGCCGCAGCCAGCGCCCGCGATCGCGCCGTGGTGCCGGTGCTCGGCCACGGCCGTGAGGTCGGTCGGATCGTGCCGTTGGGATGGACGCCGTGGAGTTCCTGACCCTCGACCGCGAGTCGTTCGTGTATGGCGCCTCGCAGCCGGTGGCTCCGCTCGTGCGGCGGGTCATCGCCGAGAATCCCTCGAAGTTCACGTACTTCGGAACCGGGACGTACATCGTCGGCGGCGACGCGAACGGGCGCGGCGACGTCGTGGTGATCGATCCCGGTCCGCGTCTCGATGCCCATCGTGACGCGCTCGGCGCCGCGCTCGATGGGTGCAGCGTCAAGGCGATCCTCGTGACCCACTGCCACTCCGACCACTCGCCACTCGCGGCGTGGTTGACGGCCGAGTCCGGCGCCCCGACGATCGCCTTCGGGCCCCATGGTGACGACACGTGGGACATCGGCGACGATCCGCCCGGCGCCGATCCGCCGGGGGACGAACCGGATGCAGACGGCGAGCCGGTTGTCGAGGAGTCGACCGATCGCGCCTTCACGCCAGATCTGACGGCTGCGTCGGGTGACGTCGTTGCGGCGGTCGACGGGTGGGTGATGACCGCGCTGCACACGCCGGGTCACACGTCGAACCACACCTGCTTCGCGCTCGACGACGGTACGACGCGCACCCTGTTCACCGGCGATCATGTGATGGGTTGGAGCACCACCGTGGTGTCTCCGCCCGACGGCGACATGGCGGCCTATCTCGAATCGCTGCGGGTGGTGGCCGGCCGCCGCGACGATGTCGCCATCCCCACCCACGGGCCGCCGATCCCGGACCCGTCGGCGTTCGTCAACGGGCTGATCGAACACCGGCTCCAACGCGAGGCGCAGGTGCTCGCCGCTGTACGCAGCGGGATCGACATGATTCCGGCGATGGTCGAGGTGCTGTACGTCGATGTCCGCAAGGAGCTCCACAAGCCCGCTCGGCGCAGTGTGCTCGCCCACCTGGTGAAGCTCGTCGATGATGGCGTCGTCGCCATCGAGGGTGACTCGTTGCCGAGGCTCGACTCGCACTACCGCCCCGCCTGATTCGCGGCGTCGGGCCCACCTAGGGGATCATGGTGCGGTGTTCCGCCGCGTCGCCTTCCTGCTGATCTCGCTCGGTGCCCTGGCGTCGTGCAGCAGCTCGGGCGATGACGCGTTGCCGGCGACGTCTCTCTCCTCGACCGACGTTGCGGCCATCGAACCGGTCGCCACCACCGAACCGGTGGCGGTCACGGTTGGTGAATGGCAGTCAATTCCCGGCGGTCCCGACTGCAACTGTTCCGACGGCAGCCCGTTCGAGATCTGGGAGCGTCCGGCCGACCCGACCAAGGTGATGCTCTACTTCGAGGGCGGTGGCGCCTGCTTCAGTGCCGAGACGTGTGGCCCCGACAGCCAGACCTACCAGAAGAACCTGGCGCTCGGCGAGGCCCCTGATCTGAGCGGCGTGTTCGACGAGACGAACCCTGAGAACCCCTTGGCCGACTGGTCGATCGTGTACGTGCCCTACTGCACCGGCGACGTGCATCTCGGCGATACGGCAGCGGTGTACTCCGACACGGTAACCATCGACCACAACGGCTTCCCGAATGCCGACAAGGGTCTACAGACGGTGGTCGCCGGCTATCCCGACGTCGAGCAGCTCCTCGTCGCCGGCTCGAGTGCCGGGTCGATCCCGTCGCCCGCATTCGCAGGGCTCGCCGCCGATGCGCTCCCTGATACCGAGATCGTCACGTTCGGCGACAGTTCGGCTGCGTATCCCGACGTGCCGGCGCTGAACGCGGCGATCGGCGGGCTCTGGGGAGTGTTGGAGAATGTCCCGGACTGGCCGGTCAACGAGGGCCTGGCCCCTGAAGACTGGAGTTTTCCGGGCTTGTACGTGCAGTCGGGGACGCAGCACCCCGACATCACGTTTGCCCGGTTCGACTTCGCGTACGACGAGGTGCAGGCGACGTTCGCGGGCCTGGCGGGGATCCCCGCCGACGACCTGCTGACGTTCATCGAGGAGTCCGAGGCCGACATCGAAGCTGCCGGCGTGCCGATCGCTTCGTACATCGCTCCCGGTACACAACACACGATCCTCGGCGGCGACGGGTTCTACGAGATGGAGGTTGAGGGGGTTCGCCTGGTCGACTTCCTCGCCGCCCTGGTCGGCGGAACGGTTCCCGCGGACGTGCAGTGCGTGGAGTGCGAGCGCCCGCTCAGCGGAAGTTGAAGGCGCCGTCGGTGATCGTGTATGGAAGACCGAAGCCGAACGTGTCGCGTGCGAACCACGAAAAGAGCAGCACGGCGCCGCCGATCAGGGCGATGTTCTTCATGAACATCGACAGCTGGTTCTGTCGCTCGAGCGGGTCACGCTCGGCCCAGAACTTGTGCATGATGAACGTGAGTGGGATCAAGGTGATGATCAACAGGAGTGCACCGAGGTCACCCCAGATTCCGAAGATGATCGAGATGCCGCCGATGATGAACGCAACGCCCGATGCGATGACGCCCGCACGAGCGGGTGTTCCGACTCCGCGCGACTCTGCGTAGCGGGTCGAGCCATCCAGATCGACGATCTGGCCGATCCCGGCGCCGATGAACAGGCTGCAGTACAGGATGCGACCGATCAACCAGAGTTCGTCCATGAGCCCTGAGTGTTGCACATGGTGTCTGACGCGCCGGACAGCGCAATCGGCGTCACGTTTGACCCGGCACCGTGTGACGGTTCAGATGGTGTTGGCGCGGAGTCGGGTGAAGATCGCGGGTGGTTCGCTCCACGGGTCGGCGAGTGTGCCTGCGAGCGCATCACGGATCGTTGCCCACACTCGCTCGGGAGTGCACGGCAGGTCGATGTGGCGGACCCCGAGGTGGGAGACGGCATCGATGACGGCGTTCTGAACGGCTGGCGTCGAGCCGATCGTTGCCGCTTCGCCGATGCCCTTGGCGCCGAGCGGGTTGAGCGGCGTCGGTGTCTGCGTCGAATGCGTCTCGAACGAGGGCAGCTCGGCCGCCGACGCAATGGCGTAGTCGGCGAGGTTCGACGTGACCGGGTTGCCGTCGGTGTCGAAACGCACCTCTTCGAACAGGGCCTGGCCGACACCGGCTGCGATACCGCCGTGCTGTTGGCCTTCCACCAGGAGCGGGGCCAGCACCGTGCCGCAGTCGTCCACGGCGACGTGGCGGAGCAGACGAACCTTGCCGGTGTCGGCGTCGACTTCGACCACGGAGATGTGGGCACCGAACGGGAACGTGGCGCCGTCCTGGTGGAAGTCGAACTCGCCGTCGAGTTGTTCGCCGAGTTCGGAGGCACGAGTGGCGAGGTCGCCCCACCCGATCGCCTGGGCGGGCACGCCGGCTACGCCGATCGTGCCGGTCGCGGTGTCGACCACGATGTCGGCGACATCGGCTTCGAGGAGCCGGGCGGCGAGCTGTTTGGCCTTGGTGACCATGGCTTCGGTGGCGCCACGAATCGCCGATCCACCGAGCTGCAGCGATCGCGAACCACCGGTGCCGCCGCCCGTGCGTACCCGGTCGGTGTCGCCGTCGACGAGCGTGATGCGCTCCACGGGAATGCCGGTCTGCTCGGCGACCAGCATCGCGTACGCAGTCTGGTGGCCCTGGCCGTGCGACTGCGTGCCGGCGAAGATCGTCGCCGATCCGTCGTCGTGCACCTCGATGGCGCCGAACTCCTCGGCGCCACCTCCGGCGGTGATCTCCACATACGCGGCGACGCCGATTCCGAGCAGCCGGTGATCGCCGCTCGCACGTCGTTCGGCCTGCTCGGCACGAAGCTGCTCGTAGCCGACGGCTTCGGCGGCGCGTTCGAGAGGGAGCAGGTAGCAACCTGAGTCGTAGATGTTGCCGGTCAGGGTGGTGAAGGGAAACACGTCGTCGTCGAGGAAGTTGCGTCGGCGGATCTCGACCGGGTCGATCCCCAGCTCGAGCGCCGCCTGGTCGACGAGCCGTTCGAGGAGCGCGGTGGCTTCGGGTCGTCCCGCCCCCCGGTACGCGCCCATCGGCGTGGTGTTGGTCACGGCGACCGCCACGTCGAACTCGATCGTCGGGAATGTGTAGGTGCCCTGCGCCATCCGCCGGGTTCCGCCCGGCAGGAACGCGCCGATCGTCGGATACGCGCCCGCGTCGCCGACGAGGCGCACCTTCAGCCCGGTGAAGTCGCCGGCGCGCGTGCAGCCGAGCTCGACGTACTGCACCTGTCCGCGACTGTGGGGGAGCGCCTTCATGTCGTCGCTGCGCGGCGGCACCCACACCACCGGTCGGCCGGTCCGGCGCGACGACGCGGCAACGACGGTGTACTCGTGGTGGATGCCGGCCTTGCCGCCGAACCCGCCGCCAACCTGCGGGGTGATCACACGGATGTCAGCTGGGTCGATCCCGAGCGCGCCGGCGAGCTGCCCGTGCAGGCCGTGCGGCATCTGCGTCGATGCCCAGAACGTCAGGCGACCGTCATCGCCAATCTCCGCCGCGCAGCAATCGGGCTCCATCGGCACGACCGCCATGCGCTGGTTGACGTAGCGGCCGCGTACCACCACGTCGGCGGCGGCGAGGTCAGTGCGTGGCTTGTCGACGATCACGAGCGCCTCGTTGGATCCGTGCTCCGGGAAGATCAGGTTGTCGGTGTCGGCGAGCGCATCCTCCGCGTCCACCAGTGCGGGGAGAGGATCGATGTCGGCCCACACGGCCTGCGCGGCGTCCTCGCCCTGCTCGAACGTTTCGGCGAGCACCACGGCGAGCGGTTCGCCGACGAAACGCACCCGACCATCGGCCAGCGGCGATCGCGCGAAGTCGGGGTGCACTGTGGCGAAGCCGTGGTGAGGTGCGACTCCGAGTTCAGCAGCGGTGAGCACCTCGACGACGCCGGGCATCCCGATTGCGTCCTCGATGTGGATGGCGTTGATGATCCCGTGGGCGATGTCGGAGCGCACGAACACGGCGTGGAGCCTGTTCGGCAGGTCGAGGTCGGCCAGGTAGCGACGGTTACCGGTCAGCAATCCCGGGTCTTCCGTTCGCAGCACCCTCGTCCCGAGGATCGATCCGGGTCGCTGCAGGCCGAGGTCGCTCATCGCAGCCGAACCTACCTCCACCCGCCCGTTCACCCCCGACCCCAACGCGTGAACGAATGTCGCACCAGCTCCCCCATTGGTTCACGCGTTGGCCGGGCTGCGAAGCTGCTGCTTGCCATGAGCATCGACGATCCGCAGCGAGAACGTGCCGGGCTGGCATCGACCTTCGCCAATTCTGGGCTGCGCAGGATGTACGGCGCGGAGGTGATCTCGGGCGCCGGCGACGGCGTGTTCTGGGTCGCGCTCGTGGTGTTCCTCGCCGATCAGCCGCGTTTCGGACTGTGGTTGACGCTTGCGGTCATTGCCCGGCTCGCTCCTCGGGCACTGCTGAGTCTCTCGGCGGGTTCGATGGTCGACCGCAGCCGCCTTCGAACGTTGGTGGTGACCACCGAACTGGTGCGAGCCGGGCTGATGCTGGCGCTGGCGCTCATGGTCGCTCGGGATGTCTCGGCGCTGCTCGCGTTGCTCGTCGTGTTGGCGTCGTACACCGTGGCGGTGCCGACCCGGCCGGCGTTGTCTGCCATCGTCCCAGCCGTTGCCGGTGAAGGCCAGCTCGCCGGCGCCTGCGCAGTGCTCAGCACGATTCGGCAGCTGATGACCTTCGTCGGACCGCTGCTCGGCGTTGTGGTTGCAGCGTGGTCGGCAGCGGCGGGCTTCGCGGTGAATGCGATCACGTTTGCGTTGTCGGGCCTGATCCTTGCCAGCATCAGCGGAGTTCCCGACCGCCCGAAGGTTGAGCGAGTTGATGGCACCTCCCGTGAGCGCGCTGTCCGGCTGGGTCTCGTCGAGTCGGCGGTTGACGGCGCTCGGACGGTGCGGTCGATTGCGGCGCTCCCGGCGCTCGTGGCGTTGGTCGGTGTCATGTACGTCGTTCGGGGTGCCGAGATGGTGCTGCACGTGTACGTCGTCCGCGACCAACTGGACACCGGAGTGGGCGACATCGGGCTGCTTGGCGGAGCGATCGGCCTTGGCGCGCTGCTGGCAATGCCGATCGCGGCACGGGCGGCCGGATCGCGAAGCCCCGTGCGCCCCATCTTTGTTTCCATCATGCTCACGTCGCTGCCCACGGCCGCGCTGGCCGTCATCACGCAGACCATCTGGGCGTGCGCGGTGCTGGTCTTCGTCGGGGTCGGCATGGTGGTGTTCGAAGTCGTCATCGTCGTGATGGTCCAGCGCGTGACTCCATCGGACTCACTCGGTCGGGTTTTCGGAGCGGTCAATGGTGCGGCGAACACCGGAAAGCTCGCCGGGGCGGTCGCCGCGCCGGTACTCGTGGCGGTCTTCGGTCTCGACGCATCGCTCATCGTGGTTGCTGTGTCGTTGCTCGTGATCGGGGCGCTTGCGACTCGACCGCTGGTCGTGATCGGTCGCCTCGCAGACCGACGTCAACGTTTGCTGGCCCCGACCGTGGAGGTGCTGGCGAAGCTCGCGATTTTCGAAGGAGCATCACGGCAGTCGCTCGAACGGATCGCTGCGGATGCGGAGGAGATCACTGTCGTCGAGGGCGGTGTCGTCATCCGACAGGGCGACGAACCGGACAACCTGTACGTGGCCATCAGGGGCTCGCTGCGTGTGACTGTGGATGGCCGCGAGGTCGGGCAATTGGGAGACGGCGACTGGTTCGGTGAGATCGGGCTGCTCGACCGGCGGCTGCGCACCGCGTCGGTCACATCGTCGACCGAGACGGTGCTGTGGCGGATCCCGGGCTCGACGTTCCTGTGGGCGCTCGAAGATGCCGGCGCTCCGCCGTCGGCGCTCCTCGACAGCATCGCAGACCGGCTCTCGACACACCGCTGATCGAGTGCGGAGTTGATCGGGTGAGCCCTGTGGTGGCTACTGTCGGCGTTGGCACGCTGGGGAGCTGGAGCGTTCAGACACACGATGGGAGCGAGTTCGTGACACTTGGGGCGGCGCTGATGCAGAGCTTGGCGTCGTCGGGCCGTTCAGTGTCGCTGGCGGATGGGGACGTTCTCGTCGAGCAGGGTGACGCCGCCGACACCGTCTACTTCATCGAGTCGGGCACGGTTGCGGCGTCGAAATCGACGCCGCAGGGTGAGGTCGTCGTCGGCGTGGTCGAGGCGGGGCAGGTGATCGGTGAGGTCACCGTCGTCGCCGGCGGCCTGCGCACCGCCACCCTGCGGGCGATCGGCCCCGTCGAGGTGCTGGAGATCCAGCGTCGCGATTTCGAGGCGTGGCTCAACAGCCATCCCGAGATGGCCGACAGCGTGTCCGACGAGGCTCGCGATCGGGTGGACCGCACGAATGTCGCAACGATGGTCGCCGAGCTGATGGGAAGCACCGATCAGGCGCTCGTCCAGCAGGTGGTCGACCGGGTGGAGTGGCGACGGCTGGAGGCAGGCGAGGTGTTGTTCCGCGAGGGCGACCTCGCCGACGCGGCCTACTTCATCGTCGGTGGACGGGTGATGGTGCTCGCCGAGGACGCCCATGGAGTCGATCGGCTGATCGCCGAGCTCGGCCGGGGCGAGGTGGTCGGTGAACTGGGCCTGCTCGACCGGGCCCCGCGCTCGGCCACCATCAGGGCGGTGCGCGACACCACGCTCGCCGCCTTCTCCACGACAACGTTCGAGGAGCTCGTCGCTACGTCGCCGGCGATGATGCTGAACGTCACGCGCGGCATCCTGACCCGGCTTCGCCGGCCGACGCAACGCCGCTTCGATCGGGCCGCCTCGCTCACCGTCGCCGTGACCGCGCGCGTCGATGGCGATGCGCTCGTTGCGGAGATGGTCGAGGAGATCGCCCGGTTCGGCACGGCGAAGCACTTGTCGAGTGACCGCGTCGACCGGGTACTCAACCGCACGGCGATCTCGCAGGCCGCCACCGACAATGTCGGGGTGCCTCGCCTCGCTGAGTTCATGCACGAGGCCGACGTCGGCAACGACCACGTTGTGCTGCAGACCGATCGGGAGATGACGGCGTGGACCCGTCGAGCCTTGCGTCAGGCCGATCGGGTCGTTGTCGTGTGTTCTCCGAATCCCGACGTCGAGGAGCGGGCGTTGATCTCGGAGATCTTCGAGACGATCGACGACGCGAGCCATGTGGCCCGAATGCTCGCCGTGCTCCACCCGCCCGGCACAGATCGGCCACGAGGGACCGCCGCCCTCATCGGCAACTGGCGCATCGACGACGTCGTGCACGTGCGGAGTGGCTCGGCCGCTGACGTCGCCCGCCTCGCTCGGCTCGCCAGCGGCCACGGGTACGGCCTCGTGCTCAGTGGTGGAGGGGCGCGCGGGTTCGCTCACCTCGGTGTGCTGCGGGCGCTGCGAGAGCAGGGGGTACCGGTCGATCAGGTCGCCGGGTGCTCCATGGGAACCGTGGTCGCCGCCGCGATCGCATTGGGTCATGACGGCGATCGACTCATGGAGCTCGCCGAGGAGCAGTTCCACAAGCTGCTCGACTACACCTTGCCCCTGGTGTCGCTCGTGAAGGGTGCGCGCATCACCCGAAACTTGGAAGCGACCTTCGGCAGTTGGGACATCGAAGACCTGTGGTTGCCCTTCTACTGCGTGTCGACCAACCTCACGAAGTCACGCCTCGAGGTACATCGCCGCGGCAGCACGGCGCTCGCGATCCGCGCCAGCGTGGCGATTCCGGGTGTGCTCCCGCCGGTGCCGTACGAGGGTGACCTGCTCGTCGACGGCGGCGTGTTGAACAACCTTCCATTCGAGGTGATGCGTGACGACAGCACCGTCGAGACGATCATCGCCGTCGACGTGGCCCCTGACCTGGGGCCCCGGGCCCGTACCGACTATGGCATGTCGGT
>DASQFE010000196.1:0-5592 GCA_035633295.1 Ilumatobacteraceae bacterium
GTTCTCTCCTTGATTGTTCGGCGATGCTCGGGCTCGACGACTTTGTTTGGCGGGCCGGGTTGAAAGTGTAGGCACACCGGGTTCGGCGCACCGATGATCGGACAGTTCGGGGGGAGAGGGGGGTCAGTGCCCCATGCCGAGGCCGCCGTCAACCGCAATGACCGCGCCGGTGATGTACGCCGCGTCGGCCGAGGCGAGAAACGCCACGACACCGGCGATCTCGTCGGGCTCGGCCATGCGCTGCAGCGGCACCAGTGACGTGAGGTCGGCGAGCCGGTCGTCGCCGAGTGCAGCGGTCATGTCGGTGGCAACCGGGCCGGGCGCCACCACGTTGACCGTGATCGACCGGGAGCCGAGTTCGCGCGCTACCGAACGGGCGAATCCGACGAGACCGGCCTTCGAGGCGGCGTAGTTCGCCTGTCCGGCCGAGCCGAGCAGCGCAACCACGGACGAGACGAGCACGATCCGGCCCGATCGTGCCTTGAGCATGCCGCGCGACGCTCGCTTCACGATCCGGAAGGCGCCGGTCAGATTGGCGTCGACGACAGCGGCGAAGTCGTCCTCGCTCATCCGCAGCAGGAGTCCGTCACGAGTGATGCCGGCGTTGGAGACGACCACCTCGACGGTGCCGCCGAAGTGTTCCTCGATCGCTGTGAAGGCAGCGTCGACCTCGTCAGTCGACGTGACGTCGCACTTGACGCCGAACAGGCCATCGGGCGGAGGCGAGGAGTTGTAGGTGACGGCGACCCGGTCGCCGAGTGCCTGGAAACGGCGGGCGCAGGCGAGTCCGATTCCTCTCGATCCGCCGGTGATGAGAACGATGCGGCCAGTGGTCATGGTCATGTCGACATGTTCCGTTCGTGGACGGGGCGTTCGTGGGCGGACTGATTCCAGCGAACCACGGCGCTGGCGGAGGTCATACCGGCTCCGAACCCGACGAACAGCACCAGGTCGCCGTCGGTGACGCGACCGGCGTCGAGGGCGGCCGCGAGGGCCATCGGCACCGATGCCGCCGACGTGTTGCCGGTGCGTTCGAGAACGATCGATGCTCGATCAAGACCGATTCCGAGACGATCGCAGGAGGCCGAGATGATGCGCAGGTTCGCCTGGTGGGGCACGACGAGGGCGATGTCGTCGGCGGTGACACCGGCGTGGGCCATCGACTTCGTTGCCGATTCGACCATGATTCGCACTGCGCGCCGAAAGACCTCCTTGCCGTCCATCTGCAGCAGGCCGCCGTGCTCGCTGTACAGGGCGTCCTCGGCGCTGCCGTCGGCGTGGAGATCCCATCCGAGCAGCTGTCCCGGTCCGTCGACCGCCTCGATCACCGCAGCTCCGGATCCGTCGGCGAACAGAATGGCGGTGTTGCGATCGGTCCAGTCGGTGATGCGGGCGAGGGTGTCGGTGCCGATGAGCAGGATCTTGTTCGCACCGGTCGCGATGACCCCGTGGGCGACAACCAGTCCGTAGACCCAGCCGGAGCACGCGGCGTTCAGGTCGAATGCACCGCAACTCAGGCCCAGCTCGTGCTGCACCGTTGCCGATGTGGCCGGTACGGCGCGGTCGGGTGTGGTGGTCGCAAGAATGAGCAGATCGATCTCCGCGGGGTCGACGCCGGACATCTCGAGTGCCTGGCGGCCGGACTCGACGGACAGTCCCGTCGTGGTGCCGCCGATTCGTCGTTCGTGGATCCCGGTGCGGTCGACGATCCAGTCGTGGCTGGTGTCCATCGTCAGTGCGAGGTCGTGGTTGGTGACGATGCGATCCGGCAGGGCGGTACCCCACCCCGTGATCACAGCCCCTCGGGTGCCGTTCGGTACTTCCGGCATCTGGTCAGCTCGACTCACTCGTCATGATCCATCACTTCGCAGCCAGGCAATCGGCTGGCGTGGCGTGACACGTTCGGTGTCGAGGGCGATGTAGCTCTGCAGAACGCCGGCGAACGGTGACCGGACCTCGATGTCGCCAACGTGGCCGAGCACCGCTCCGACCGTGATGACGGCTCCTTCGGCCAATGATCCGGCCGGTGTGAAGATGCCAGCGGCGGGACTCACCACCAGACGCTCGACGGCGAAGAGGTGTTCGCCCTCGTGCTGAGCGGGAGCCGTGGTCGTGAGGGCTCCGACCCACTCGAGCAGCTTGTCGAGATCCTCGGGGGTCGACACCGAGATCGTGCGTCCGCTGGTGACGGTTCGCTTGGCCATGCCCGTGAGCACCGCACCGGGCCCGAGCTCGGCGAAGTCGGTGACACCGCTCTCGGCGAGTGTGAGCAGACAGTGCTTCCAGCGCACCGGGCTCGAGAGTTGAGCCGACAGCAGGCTCGCCCAATCGGCGCCCTGGTCGTGAGCGAGCCCGTCGACGTTCGACACCACGGGGACGTCGGAGTCGCGCAGTTCGGCCGCCGCCAGCGCTGTACGCAGCCGGTCACGCGCAGCCGTCATGAATGGTGTGTGGAACGCCCCGGAGACCTGGAGCGCCATCACCTTCTTGGCGCCGAGTTCTCTGGCGTGAACGGTGGCGGCGTCGACGCCCGACGGCGAACCGGCGATCACGACCTGGCCGGGCGCATTGAAGTTGGCAACCCACACCTCGGCATCGGCCCGGCGACAGGCGATCTCGACGTGGTCGTCGTCGAGGCCGAGTACGGCCGCCATCGTGCCCGGCTGAGCGAGCCCGGCGTCGTGCATGGCGGCGCCTCGCTCGACCACCAGTCGCACACCGTCGTCGAACCCCAGTGCCCCGGTCGCCGTGAGTGCCGTGTACTCGCCGAGGCTGTGGCCGGCACAGAAACTCGGTTCGATACCGAGCCGTTCGACAGCATCCAAGACCACCAGGCTCGACACGAAGGTTGTCAGCTGGGCGTTGCGGGTGTCCTTCAGTTCGTCGGCGTCGGCCTCGCAGAGCAAAGCGCCGACGTCGCGTCCGGCGATGTCGCTTGCCTCGTCGACGAGTTCCCAACTCTCGTGGTCGCGCCATGGCAGCCCCATGCCTGGGCGCTGTGAGCCCTGGCCGGGGAAGGTGAATGCGAGCATTTGGGGCAGGCTAGACCTCCGCCCGTGTCGGCACGAGCTACCGCCCGGTAAGCCCGCTAACCTTCCCGCCTGCCCGGCGCACGCGCGCCCCGGTAGCCCAATTGGCAGAGGCAACGGTCTCAAACACCGTCAAGTGTCGGTTCGAGTCCGACCCGGGGCACTCGCACAGTGCCGACCCTTCGATCGGGTCAGATGCTGCGGCCGGTGCCCTCCCAATACCTGGCGCGCAGCTCACGCTTGGGAAGCTTGCCGGTCGCCGTACGCGGAAGGTCGCCGAAATCGTACGAGCGCGGGCACATGTAACCGGCGAGTCGCTCGCGACAGATCCGCTTCAGGTCGGCTTCGACGGCGGCGTCGTCCGCACCGGCGATCAGCTCGACCGCAGCCTTGACCTCCTCGCCGAACTCGTCGTTGGGCACCCCGAACACGCCACAATCGGCGACGAGCGGGTGCGACATGATGACGGCCTCGATCTCGGCGGGATAGATGTTCACGCCGCCGGAGATGATCATGTCGATCTTGCGGTCGGACAGGAACAGGTAGCCGTCGTCGTCGACGTAGCCGATGTCGCCGAACGAGAACACTCCGGGGGCGAGATGCGCCTTGTCGGTCTTCTCGTCGTCGCCGAGGTAGCTGAAGTCGATGCCCATCAGGCTCTTGACGTAGATCTGGCCGACCTCGTTCGGGCCGAGTTGTTCACCCTTCTCGCCGACGATCAGCAGCTCGGCGACCGGCGTCGGGCGACCGACGGTGCCCGGCTTCTGCAGCCATTCGTGCGAGTCCACGACCGTACCCACGCCACCGGCTTCGCTGGCCCCGTACAGTTCCATCAACACCGGACCCCACCAGTCGATCATCTGCTGCTTGACCCCAGCAGGACAGGGTGCCGCAGTGTGCATCACGTAGTCGAGGCTCGCCCCGGAAAATGCCGCTCGGGTGGCCTCGGGAAGCTTGAGCAATCTCGTGAAGTGGGTCGGAACGGCGTAGTAGACGTTGACGCCGTGCTCGTCGATCAGGCGGAGCGTCTCCTCCGCGTTCCACTTGCGGCGCATGATGATCGTGGCACCAAGGAAGAAGGGGATGCCGCAGATCGCGAGCGGACCCCCGTGGTACAGCGGCGCGTTGCAGAGCACGACCTTGCCATCGAGGTCGGTCAATCGATACAGGCTCAGCAGGAGTTCGAGCTTGCCGAGGTTCTCGATCGGGTCGCCGCCCACCTGCTGGAGTGTCGACTGCACCCCCTTTGGTCGGCCGCTCGTGCCCGAGGTGTACAGCATCGACTTGCCCGACACCTGGTCGGCGGGTTCGTCGGGCGAGCCGGCGGCGATCACCTCCTCGATGTCGGTGAAACCGGCGATCGCGCCGCCGTAGGAGATCCGGATTTCGGTCGCAGCGGCCTCGGCGGCCCCGTTCACGGCGTCAGCGAACTCGCCATCGCCGACGATCGCCCTGGCCTCGGAGTTCTCGAGCACGTAGGTGATCTCCTCGGCCGAGAAGTGCCAGTTCACCGGCACCATCACGAGGCCCATGTTGCTTCCCGCGGCGAATGCCTCGAGCCACTCGTGACGGTTGTTGCCGACGACGCACAACGTGTCGCCCACGGCGAGACCGAGACCTCGCAACCCGTGGATCAGGCGATTGACCCGTTCGTCGTACTCGGTCCAGGTCCACTGTCCGAACTCGTCGACGATCGCCAGGTCGTCCCCGCGCTCGGCCAGCCGTTGCTGCATTCCTGCCACCATGACGAACCCCCAGTTCTGCCGACTTCTGCCCGTCATGGTTGCACAATTCTGCCGACCGGTCGATGTAGCGTTGCCCATCCATGGGCAATTGGCTCGTCGAACGGCGACTCTCGCAGGTGTCGGTCCGCATGAAATCGTTGCGGTCGGAACTCGCGGTCATCGACGAGCAGATGTTGCACCTTGCCGACGACGCCGACGACCAGGCGATCCGGGCGCTCGTGTCCGAAACCGCAGGAGCGTCGTTCGAGGCTCGCGACGCCCGCCGGCACGTCGACGCGCTTGCCAAGCACCGAGCCCATGTCGTCGACGAGATTGCATCGCTGGAACTGCGTCAGGACGAACTCCTCGACCGGCTCTGAGACGCGGGCCTGCCGTGTTCACATGACCGCCGACTCGGGTGGTGTGTTCACGGTGCACGACCGGATGCCGGCTGCCACCTGCTAGATAAGGACCATGCCGTTGCGTGTCGTCATCGCCGAGGACGAGGCCATCATCAGGATGGATCTTCGTGAAACCCTCGAAGAGGAGGGCTATGAGGTCATCGGCGAGACCGGTCGGGGCGACCAAGCGGTCGAACTGGTCCGTGCGCTGCAGCCGGATCTGGCAATCCTCGACATCAAGATGCCCGGCATGGACGGGCTCGAAGCAGCCCGCATCATCAACGGCGAGAAGATCTGCGGCGTGCTGATGCTGACCGCGTTCAGCCAGCGCGAGGTGGTCGAGCAGGCCCGTGATGCGGGTGCACTCGCTTTTCTCGTGAAGCCGTTCCAGAAGAGCGACCTGATTCCGGCCATCGAGGTGGCGATGGGGCGCTTCAA
>DASQFE010000197.1:0-7364 GCA_035633295.1 Ilumatobacteraceae bacterium
GGTCGCGGCATCGACGACGAGATCACGCGCATCGAAAAGCTCCGCATCGCGATGGAGGAGAACCCCGACGAACGCAACGTCGGTCGCTACTCCGAAGCCGAGGAGGCTTTCCGCACCACCGGTGGATACGCATCCGAGAGCGAGGCGCGGGCGATGGCTGCGGGTCTGGGCATCCCCGACTCGCGGCTCGACCAGCCGATCAGCACGCTGTCGGGCGGTGAGCGCCGCCGAGTCGAGCTCGCCCGCATCCTGTTCGCCGGCTCCGACGTGCTGTGCCTCGATGAGCCGACCAACCACCTCGACGTCGACGCCAAGACCTGGCTGCTCGGCTTCCTGCGCCAATACAAGGGCGCGCTCCTCGTGATCAGCCACGACCTCGAATTGCTCGACGAGTCGATCACCCGTGTACTGCACCTCGATCGGGCGACCGAAACCGACGTTGGTGAGATCGTCGAGTACCGCGGCACGTACAGCCAGTACCAGCGGTCGCGAGCCGACGACGAACAGCGACTCGCGAAGAAGGCGGTGCTCCAGGCCAAGGAGATCGATCGTCTGCAAACGGTGGTCGATCGCTTCGGCGCGAAGGCGACGAAGGCGGCAATGGCCCACAGCGTCGAGAAGCGTATTGCCCGGCTGGAGACGCAGCGTGTGCGCGGTCCCCAGTCGACCAAGACGATGACGGTCCGCTTCCCCGATCCGCCGAAGTGCGGTGAGACGGTGATCCGGGCGACGGGCCTGTGCAAGGCCTACGGCGGGCCGACCATCTTCGAAGACATCGACTTCGACCTCGGTCGCGGTGAACGCCTCCTGGTGCTCGGTCTCAACGGGGCCGGCAAGACCAGCCTGCTACGGATCCTTGCGGGGGAGACCGAGGCCGATCTCGGCGACTTCACGTTCGGCTACCACGTGCATTCCGGCTACTACGCGCAGGAGCACGACAACTTACGCACGAACGAGTCGCTGCTGACCAACATCAGCGATGCGGTTCCCGAGGGGATCAACCTCGGCGAGACGCAACTGCGCGGGCTGCTCGGCATGTTCGGCCTGTCGGGCGACAAGGTGTTCCAGGACTCGGGCACGCTGTCGGGCGGCGAGAAGACGAAACTGGCCCTGGCGATGCTGATGGTCGGGCGCAACAACCTGCTGCTGCTCGACGAGCCGACGAACAACCTCGATCCACCGTCACGCCAGGCCGTCGCCGACGCGCTGGTCGACTGGCCCGGCGCGATCATCCTGGTGAGTCACGACGAGGAATTCGTCCGCGAGCTCTCGCCGACCAAAGTGCTGCTGATGCCCGACGGCGACGTCGACTACTTCTCCGACGACTGGCTCGACCTCGTCACCATGAGCTGACAGGGCTACTCGCCGTAGGGGGTGACGTCTGCGGCGAACTGCGATCGGAACAGGTCGAGTACCTCGCCCGGTTCCGCATGTCGCCCCGTTGCGGCCTTGGAGTAGAGCAACTCCCCGTCGACGAGCACGTCGAAGACGCCCTTCGATCCGGTGTCGAGGGTCAGCGTGTCGATCACGTGCTGGTAGTTGGACAACAGGTCACTGGCTGCGCTCACGGCGCGGCTCGAATAGTCTCAAGGGACGCAGTAGGTGATCCGGATGACGTGGTCGCTCATGGTTCGAAGAGTACCCCCGGCCCCACGCCGATGGTCGACCATCCGCCGATCAACCTGATCACGATGGAGGTGTTCTTCGAACTGTCGGAATCGTGTCGGGTGCGGGTGGCGTTTGCTCGATCGCGGCGGCGGCGTCGGTTCGCAGGCGCTTGTAGTCGACCTTGCCGTTCGCCGCGCGACCGATCGTGTCGACGACGACGATGTGCTTGGGAGCCTTGTAGGCAGCAAGGTGCGCCTTGACATGAGCGATCAGTGCGTCGGGATCGATGGTGGCCCCTGGCTTCGGCTCGACGACACCGGTGACAACCTCACCGAATCGCTCGTCGGCAAGACCGACGGCGACCGCGTCGAACACGTCCGGGTAGGTCTTCATCGCCTCCTCGACTTCTTCGGGGAAGATCTTCTCGCCGCCCGAGTTGATGCACACCGACCCCCGCCCGAGCAGCGTGATCTTGCCGTCGGCGTCGATCGTGGCGAAGTCACCCGGGCACGAGTATCGCTGGCCGTCGATCTCGAGGAAGGTGCGCGCCGACTTCTCGGGATCCTTGTAGTAGCCGATCGGCTGGCGGCCGCCGACCGCCAGTCGGCCGATCTCGTCACTACCGGGTTGCAGCGGGCGGTTCAGATCGTCGATCACGATCGTCTCGGGGCTCAGCTCGAACTTCGCCGTCTCGGCTGGGGCGCCCGCCGCAGAGATCGACGACCCCATCCCCAGGGCCTCGGACGACGAGAACGCGTCCATCAGCACCATGCCGGGGTGATGATCGAGGAGGCCCTGCTTGGACTCCTTCGACCACATCACGCCGGACGACACGATGCCGACCAGTGAGGTGAGGTCCCAACGCCCCCGGTTTGCGTCGAGCGTGCGAAGGATCGGCTTGGCGAACGCGTCGCCGACGATCGATATGGAGTTGATGCCCTCACGTTCGATCGTGTCGAGCAGCTCGATCGGATCGAACGTCCGGTTCGTCAGTGTGACGAGGCTGCCGGCGCCGCTCAGCGTGCTGAGGCACGGGAAATTGCCCGTACCGTGCATCTGCGGGCACGCCGGAAGGAAGCGGCTCCCGGGGGCCGTGAACGTGCCGCGGAGATCATCGATCGTGCCGTGCTCGTCGATCGGGCGCCCGAGCGATGCGGTGAGCTTCACGATGAGGTCGTCCTGGCGCCACATGACCCCCTTGGGCATGCCCGTAGTGCCGCCGGTGTAGAGGAAGTTCAGGTCGTCGCCGCTGCGACCCCACGCGGGGACGACGCGTTCGGCCCCGCTCGTCGCGGCGGTCTCGTACGGTGTTGCCCACTCGGGGCACACGCCGCCACCGTCATCGACCCAAAGCCACGACCGCACTTTCGGGAGGCGGACCATGATCGCTTCGATCGTCGGCGCGAACGTTCCGTGGAACACGATGGCACCCGCATCGGCGTTGTCCCACAGGTAGACCAGCTCGTCGGCGGTGTACCGGTAGTTGGTGTTGACCGGAGCGAAGGCTCCTTTGAACGCGCCGTACATCGACTCGATGTACTCCGGGCCGTTGTACAGGTACTGGGCGACCGCCTGCTGACGTTCGAGCCCGGCGTCGAGGAGGTGCTGCGCGACGCCGTCAGCTCGGCGGTCGACCTCGGCCCACGTTCGGCGGTCATCGCCGTGGATCAGACAGAGAGCGTCGGGCAGCTCATCGGCGACGACTTCCCAGATGTCAGCAAAGTTCCAGTTCCCCATCGCGTTGTTCGTACCACCCGGAGCGCAGCCCCGACGAGCCAGGCACCTCCCGAGCGATGAGTGATGAGCGAGGAGCCGGTATCCGGGCCGCTCGCTCATCGCCAGGCAAGGATCTTCAGGCGTCGCGCTAGGAGATGGTGGCGAGGCTGCGGAAGCGGCCGGTGAATGCGGCGGTGCCGACGGCGATGACGGAGACGGCCAACACGAGCAAGCCAGCTGAGCGAGCCGTGGTCGACAGGCTGTCGTCGACGAGGGCCAGGATCATGGCGATCGCCGCGGCCAGCCATCCGACTGCAGCGATCCGTAGTGAGACCCGCTCGACGAAGGTCAGCTCGGGATCGTCGGCTACGGCCGTCGATGGTGCACCGTCGTCACGCATCGCTCGCTCGATCCAACGCACCGGCGAGGTGACCGCCAGCACGACCATCGGTGCCCACACGAGCACCACCGCGGCGAGCCAGGCGCGGTCGGACATGGTCAATCCGTCGGCGGGTTGGACAGCAGCGACGACGGCGTCTCCGGCATACACGGCGATGGCAGTTGTCAGCAGCGCCAGGAGTGCCTTGACGTAACGCAGCACGAGCCCCCGCAGGCGCAGGGCATGACGAGCCATTCCGTACTCGATCTTGGCGACCTCGTCGAGCAGTGGCCGACTGTGCGCCGCTGCCAACTCGAACAGGCCGGCGGCACGTGAGGCGTCATCGCCGTGCGACCCCAGGCCGCCGTACACGTCCAATTGACGGTCAACGCGGCGGCGGGCCTCATCGTTCGTCGGGACCAGTAGCTCGACCATCGACGGGTCGGTACGAAGGCGTTCCATCTCTCGGCTCGCAGCTGGACCGAGCTCATCCGACGGGAGTTTCAGCGACGTCATGGTGAACCGCGGGGTGAATGTCGCGGTGCCTTGGGTGCCGATGTGGTTGGCGTGGAAGTAGAACCGGGTGAGATCGGCGAAGAGCAACCAGAGGGCAACCGCCGGTACTGCGAGCATGGCGACGACCGCAACGATCAATGCACCATCGGCCGTTTCGAATCCGCCGTCGACGAGCGAGCCGAGGATGCCGGTGATCGAGTCGCGGGCGACCACCGGGAGCACGACCAGCAGGCCCGCGCCGGACAGCATCCCCACGGCGATGCGGTGGAACGTCGAGAGCCGTACCTCGCAGCGTTGCACGAAGGCGCGCGCTGCGGCGCGCTCGTCGTCGGTCAGCGCTGGTGCATCAGTCGAGCCGGTGTCCACCGTCCGAGTATCGCCGCACAGGACCCTGCGCGTGCGTGACCCTCCGCCGGCGCGCTCGATCAGCGGATGGAGACCGGCATCGAGTGTTCGGCGCGGAGCTTGGCGTAGAAATCGTTGCCCTTGTCGTCGACGACGATGAACGCCGGGAAGTTCTCGACCTCGATCTTCCACACCGCTTCCATCCCGAACTCGGGATACTCCAGCACCTCGACCTTGCGGATGTTGTCGAGCGCGAGACGCGCCGCCGGCCCACCGATCGAGCCGAGGTAGAACCCGCCGTGTGCCGCACAGGAATCGGTGACCTGCTGGGAGCGGTTGCCCTTGGCCAGCATGATCATCGATCCGCCCGCGGCCTGGAACTGTTCGACGTAGCTGTCCATCCGGCCGGCCGTGGTCGGCCCGAACGAACCTGAGGCGTAGCCCTCGGGTGTTTTCGCCGGACCCGCGTAGTACACGGCGTGGTCACGGAGGTATTGCGGCATCGGCTCGCCTGCATCGAGGAGTTCCTTGATCTTTGCGTGGGCGATGTCACGGGCGACAACCATCGGGCCGGTCAGCATCACCCGGGTGGTGACGGGATACTGCGACAGCTCGGCGAGGATGTCGGTCATCGGCCGGTTGAGGTCGATGTGCACGGTCTCGGCATCACCGAGATGCTCGTCGCCGACCTCGGGAAGGAAGCGAGCGGGATCTCGTTCCAGTTGTTCGAGGAACACACCGTCCTTGGTGATCTTGCCGAGCGCCTGGCGGTCGGCCGAGCACGACACCGCAATGGCCACCGGGCACGATGCGCCGTGGCGCGGGAGCCGGATGATGCGCACGTCGTGGCAGAAGTACTTGCCACCGAACTGGGCGCCGATGCCGGTGCTCTGCGAGAGCTTCAGTACCTGCTGTTCGAGGTCGAGGTCGCGGAAGGCGTGCCCCTGCGGTGAGCCGGTGGTGGGCAGCGAGTCGAGGTAGTGCGTCGACGCAAGTTTGGCGGTCTCGACGGCGAACTCGGCCGACGTGCCGCCGATCACCACCGCGAGGTGATACGGCGGACAGGCCGACGTGCCGAGCGACTGCATCTTGTCGAACAGCCAGGGCAGCAACGTGGCTTCGTTGAGCAGCGCCTTGGTCTCCTGGTAGAGGTAGCTCTTGTTCGCCGAACCGCCGCCCTTGGCCATGAACAGGAACTTGTAGGCGTCGCCGTCGATCGCCGAGATCTTGATCTCCGCCGGCAGGTTCGTGCCGGTGTTGCGCTCGGTGTACATGTCGAGCGGCGCCATCTGGCTGTACCGCAGGTTCGACGTCTGGTACGTGTCGTAGATGCCGTGGGCAATGGCTTCCTCGTCGCCGCCGCCGGTGAACACGAACTGGCCCTTCTTGCCCTTCACGATCGCCGTGCCGGTGTCCTGACACATCGGCAGCACGCCACCGGCTGCGATCGCTGCGTTCTTCAGCAGGTCGAGCGCCACGAATCGGTCGTTGTCGGAGGCCTCGGGGTCGTCGAGGATGTTGCGCAACTGCTGGAGGTGCTCGGAACGCAGGAAGTGGGCGATGTCGTGCATCGCTTCGGCCGTGAGGCGGCGGATCGCCTCGGGTTCGACTTTCAAGAACGTGCCTTCGGGGGTGTCGAACGTCGACACGCCGTCGGTGGTGACGAGGCGATACTCGGTGTCGTCGGGCCCCAACGGGAGCATCTCGGTGTGCGTGAACGGAGGAACCTCAGCCATCCCCCGAGCCTACGACCGCCCACCCAACCCGAGGAATCGAGCGTTCTCGTGAACTCGTGCGCGAACTATTCGCGCACGAGTTCACGAGAACGGCCTGGAGCTACTTCGACATGAAGATGACGTCGTCGGGGATCTCAGTCGTGGCCGGGTCGATCATCTCGCCGCCGCGGAAGATCGAGTCGAGGAACGTGATCGCGAAGGTGTTGGTCAGGTCTTGGGCGCGCTGGATGTCCATGGTGCCGTCGCCGCATCCCTGATCGGCCCACGACTCGAGAAGCGGGCGAGTGAGTGCCTGGAGGTCCGCAGGCCACGAGGGCAGGAGCTCGAAGTACCGGCATGCATTCGTGAAGCTCTGATGCTGGCCTGCGACGAGCTCGACGCGGTAGAGCGGATCGCTGTTACTGAACTCCCATGCCCTCGTGACGTTCGGTTCGACCGGCGTCGACGAATCGTCGGTGCCGACGATGACCATTTGCGGCACGGTGATCGACGCCAGCTGTTCATCGGTGATCGACTTGCGGCTCCGGGCAGCCTCGATCTCCTCGGGCGTCAACACTGGCGTGGCCGGATCCTGGGCGTCTGCGCAGCGGTCGACACGATCGGGATTCGTCGTCGTGGTCGTGCTCTCATCGATCGGAGGTCGGTCGCCGCCGATCGCCGGAGCGAGCGGAATGATGGCGTCGACGCGATCGTCGGCGGCCACAGATCCGAGCTCGTTCTCGTAGCCCGTGACCGCCGCGAAGGTCGTGAAGCCCCCGACCGAGTGACCAGTGACGGCGATGCTCTCCGGGTCGACGTTGGCGACGAATCCGGCGGTTTCGATGCTCGTCGGGTCGAGCAGCGCATTGATCATCGCCTGGATGTCGTTCACGCGATTCAGGGCGATCACGGGCCTCTCGGTGCGGGTGCAGAGCAGACCCTCGAGAACGGTGTTGCCGGTGTGGTCGGCGGAGGCGACGATGTAGCCGTAGCTGGCGATCGCCTCGGTGTAGTCGGAGGCGATGTAACGGAGACCGCCGCTGCCGTGGGAGTAGACCACCAGCGGGAAGGGGCCGTCGGACGAC
>DASQFE010000198.1:0-5967 GCA_035633295.1 Ilumatobacteraceae bacterium
GCATCGATCAGCAGATCGCAGGCATCACGCAGCGCCCAGCAACCTGCAGTGTCGACGACGTCGGACGAGGTGAGCCCGAAGTGGATCCACGACGATGCCGGCGGCCCGATCGCCGCCTGGACGACGTCGACGAATGCGGCAACGTCATGGTCGGTGATGGCCTCGCGGTCGAGCACCGCCTGCACGAATGCCTCGTCGGTGATCGGCGCGCGGGCCCGGCAATCACGCGCATCGTCGGCTGGGACGAGCCCCAACGAAGCATGCGCCTCGGTGGCCAGCAGCTCGACCTCGAGCCAACGACCGAATCGTGCGGTGTCAGACCACACCGCATCCATCTCCGGGGTGGAGTAGCGCGGGATCATCGTCGCACCGTCACGAGGCCCACACGAGGTAGTCGTCGCGGTCGGCGCCGACACCGACGACGCGGACCGGGATGCCGACCTCGCGCTCGACGACCTCGATGAAGCGCCGTGCGGCAACAGGCAGCTCACCCGGTTCACGGGTGTCGCTGAGAACGCTTCCCCACCCGTCGAGTGTCTCGTAGACCGGCTCCACATCGCCGAGCAGATCGGAGCGGTCAGGGTAGTCGTCGAGCAATTGGCCATCGAGCCGGTAGCCGGTACAGATCTTGATCGTGTCGAACCCGTCGAGGATGTCGAGTTTGGTGAGCGCAAGCTCGCTGAGGCTGTTGAGGCGAACCGCCTGGCGCAGCATCACGCAGTCGAGCCATCCGGCGCGCCGGCGACGGCCGGTGACGGTGCCGTACTCCTTGCCGATGTCGATGAGGCGATCCCCATCGTCGTCGAGCAGCTCGGTCGGGAACGGCCCCGCGCCGACCCGGGTGGTGTACGCCTTGGTGATCCCGACGATGCGATCGATGTCACGAGGCCCGATCCCCGTGCCCACGCAGGCGCCGCCAGCGGTGGGGTTGGATGAGGTGACGTACGGATACGTGCCGTGGTCGAGGTCGAGGAATGTGGCCTGCGCGCCCTCGAGCAGCACGTGCGCGTCGCGTTCGAGCGCCGCATGCAGCAGGCTGACGGTATCGGTGACGAACGGTGCGACACGAGCGCCGAGTTCGTCGAACATGGCCACGATGTCGTCGACATCGAGTGGGTCACCGCCCGCGTCCGCGATGAGCGTGTTCTCCGCAAGCGCCCGGTCGCGCACGAGCGTCGAGAAACGGGCCGGGTCGAGAACGTCACCGACCCGCAGCCCCACGCGCCGCGCCTTGTCGGCGTAAGCGGGGCCGATGCCCTTGAGCGTGGTGCCGATCTTGTCGTCGCCGCGCATCGCCTCGGCGATCGCGTCGTGCGCCTGATGCCACGGAAAGATCAGGTGAGCACGGCTCGACACCTTCAACTCGGCGCACGAGATGCCTCGCGCCTCGAGCGTGTCGACCTCTTTGAACAACGTCGGAAGGTCAACGACGACGCCGTTGGCGATCACCGGGATCACGTGGTCGTAGAGGATCCCTGACGGAACGAGCTGCAAGGCGTACTTCTCGCCTGCGACCACCACGGTATGGCCGGCGTTGTGGCCACCCTGATAGCGCACCACGTAAGTGTGCTCTTTCGACAACAGGTCGATGACCTTGGCTTTGCCCTCATCGCCCCATTGGGCTCCGACGACGACGGTGACGGGCATACACGCTCCCCGAGTGGTGGTTGGAACGTATGGAGATGGTACTGCGTCGACTGCCCCCCGACCTCGCCGGATAGCGTCGGGTGGGTGACGGTGATGCGCAGGCAGGTGTGGAACGACATGGATGTCGCGGCCCGCGATGCGCTGATGCGTCGAGGAATCGACACCATCTTCGACCCCGAACTGCGTCGTTCGATCGGCGTCTTGATCGATGACGTACGTGAACGCGGCGACGCCGCAGTGTGCGAGGCACTCGCCACGTTCGACCAGATCGACGTGACGCCCGACGGGTTGCGAGTGACTGCCGACGAGTTCGAGCGCGCCGCCGTCACACCTGATGTCGATGCCGCGATCGATGATGCCATTGCCCACCTACGAGCCTTCAACGAGGCCCAGATGGAACGGGCTCACGACTGGTCGATCGAGAGCGAGCCCGGTCTCAGGGTGGGCGAGAAGATCACCCCGATCACGTCGGCCGGGCTCTTCACCCCGTCGGGGAAGGCGAGCTACCCGAGCGTGGCATATCAACTTGCGGTCCCGGCCGTCGTCGCCGGCGTGGCCTCGTTGGCGCTCGTCGTTCCTCCCGTTCCCGGCGGCTCCGGCGAAGTCGACCCCGCCGTCCTGGTTGTGTGCCGCAAGCTCGGTCTCAACGACGTGTTCCGCGTCAATGGTCCAGCCGGGATCGCCGCGCTCGGCTTCGGCACCGAAACAATCCCAAAGGTCCGCAAGATCGTCGGCCCGGGCTCGCCGGCCGTGACCATTGCACAAGTCGAGATGCAGCGACACGGCGTCGCCACCATGATGCTCCTCGGCCCGACCGAGAGCCTGGTGATCGCCGACGACTCGGCCGATCCGATGTTGCTCGCCGCCGACCTCCTCATCGAGGCCGAGCACGGCACCGACAGCACCGTCGTGCTCCTCACCACGTCGGCCGCACTGGCCGACGCCGTCGACGCGGCGCTCGAACGACAGCTCGCGAGTCTTCCCCAGGTGCGCGCCACGGCCGCCCGCGCATCACTGGGTCCGAACGGTGGATGCGTGCTCGTCGACAGTCTCGATGTGGCCATCAGTGTCGCCAACGAGTTCGCTCCGGAGCACCTGCAGGTCGTGGTCGCAGACGCCGAACTCGACGGCGTCGTCGACGGCCTGGTCAATGCGGGCGAGATCCTCGTCGGTCAGCACACCCCGTTCAGCGCCGCCAACTTCATCATCGGGTGCCCGGCATCGCTGCCCACGTCGGGTTTCGCTCATGTGTCGTCGGGCATCACGGCCGACACGTTCCTCAAGCGCACTGCGATCGCTCGCGCCGACGCCACGGCCCTCATGCGCATGACTCCGTCGGTTGTCGCCCTCGCCGACCACGAGGGCTTCCCCGCACACGGCGACGCGCTGCGTCTCCGCCAACCCTGACCGGCATCTCTCAGGGGGTTTCAGGCGGTGTCAGTGGGCGATGACGAGGCAGAAGGGGTGACCGGCGGGGTCGATCATGACCCGGAACTGGTCGGGGCTCGGTTGGATGTCAGCCCTGAGCGCACCGAGGCGCAGCACGGCCGCTTCGGCTCCATCGAGGTTCGCCACGTCGATGTCGATGTGGCCCTGCTGCGGCACCGCGCCGCCGGGCCAGGTGGGTGCGCGATGGTCGGCGATCTCCTGGAACGCCAGCTTGCCGGTCGGTGTATGGAGTTCGACCCAGCCCTGGTCGTCGCCCGGAACGAGATCGCCACCGATGATCGACGAATAGAAGTCGGCGAGCGCCAACGCGTCAGGACAGTCGAACGCGACGAGACCGAGCCGGCCGATCGAGGTGGGGAAATCATCGCTCATCGCCTCGACCCTACGGCATCATCTCCTCAAGCCGGAGGGCGCCGAGGCCGATGATCCAACGATGGATCTGAACTCTCGCGCACCCGGCGGCACCGCCGCTGCGCTTCCCACGACAGCGGTGCTGCTCGTGGAGGACGACGATCGCATCAGCGAGCCCCTGATCCGGGTCTTGCGCAGCGAGGGCTTCGAGGTCGCACACGTGGCAGCAGGAACGGACGCACTTGCTTCCGTCGGCGACCGCCTCCCCGACCTCGTACTGCTTGATCTCACGCTGCCCGACATCGACGGCCTCGACGTCTGCCGCAAGCTGCGCGGCGACCACCCCAGCCTTCCGATCATCATGCTCACCGCGCGTGCCGAGGAGATGGACGTCATCGTCGGCCTCAACGCGGGTGCCGACGACTACGTTGCCAAGCCGTTTCGACTCGCTGAACTCGTCGCACGTATCCGCGCCCGACTGCGCCTCGTTGAACACTCGCAACCGGGCACGGGCGGGCACCTCAGCGGCGCGGGCATCGAACTCGACACGGAGGCGCGCCGCTGCTTCGTCGACAGCGACGACGGCACCCGAACCGAAGTGGAACTCACGACGAAGGAATTCGACCTGCTCGAACTGCTCATGCGTCAGCCCGGCGTGACCCTCAAGCGTGAACTGATCATGAGTCAGGTGTGGGACGAAAACTGGTGGGGTTCCACCCGCACCCTCGACACCCACACCTCGACGCTTCGCCGCAAGATCCTCGACGACACCGATCCACCGTCGAAGATCGTCACCGTTCGCGGCGTGGGCTTCCGATTCGATCCCACCGGGAGCTGATCCGACGTGCGCCGCCGCCTGGTGCTCTCGACCATCGCCGTCGTGGTGGTCGTCATCTTGGTACTGCTGCTGCCCGTGCTCCTCGTCGTGCGCAACGCCGAGGGCGGCGAACTTCCCCCCGACGTGCTGGCGCGGCTCGCAGTGATCGCCGTGGCGGCCATTGCATCTGCGGCGCTGCTCGCTGGTATCCAGGCTCGTCAGCTGGCACGACCACTCGAGCGGCTCGCCCGGAGCGCGGCGCGTCTGGGCGATGGCGACTTCAGCGCAGCCGCCCCGCCACCATCGGGCATCAGCGAGATCGACGACATATCGCGCGCACTGCGCCTGAGCGCAAACCGAGTCGATCGAATGCTCGCATCAGAACGCGGCTTCACTGCCGACGCCACACATCAACTGCGAACCGGGCTGACCGGCATCGCCATGCGGCTCGAGCTCCTCGAGCGAAATGACAACCCCGAGGTCGCCGCCGAGGCGACCGCAGCGCTGACGCAGACCCACGAACTGAACCTCACACTCGACGATCTGCTCACCGTGGCGCGGACCGGATCGACGAAGGAACGCACCGAACTCGAGCTGACGGCGCTCGTGGACCATCAGGTGGCCGACTGGCAACACCGTTTCGCCGAGAAGCGCCGCCAGGTGGTGGTGACGACGGGCGGAGCGAACCGTGTGGTGGCCACCCCGGGCCTCGTCGGCCAGGTGATCGGGATCCTGCTCGACAACGCGTTGCGCCATGGGCGCGGCACTGTTGCGATCCTGGTGCAGGACGACAGCGTCACGATCGAAGACGAGGGCTCGGGCATCAGCCAGGAACGCGCAGCAACCCTGTTCGATCGTCCGTTGGATCACCAATCAGCCCACGGCCGCGGCCTGCCGCTCGCCCGACGCCTGGCAGAGTCGGACGGCGGCCGCCTCGAGCTGATCGAACTCAGCCCGCCGACGTTCCGCCTCACCCTTGTGCGGCGGTGACGCTGAGGCCTTCGGCGCCGGCACGCACGACGATCGAGCCACCTTCGGCGACATCGCCGTTGAGGATGAGGAGCGACGCCTTGTCGCCGATCTCTCGTTGGATGACCCGCTTGAGCGGCCGGGCGCCGAACGCCGGATCGAAGCCTTCCCTCGCGAGCTGCGCCATGGCTGCCTCGTCGACGTCGAGTTCGATGCGACGATCAGCCAACCGCTTGTGGAGGTGCGCCAGCTGCACCGTGACGATGCGTTCGAGGTCGGCTTCGGTCAGTGAGCGGAAGCGGATGATGTCGTCGACGCGGTTGATGAACTCGGGTTTGAAGAAGTCGCTCGGCTCGCCCGGCAGGTTCGAGGTCATGATGAGCACGACGTTGGTGAAGTCGACCGTGCGGCCCTGGCCGTCGGTGAGACGGCCGTCGTCGAGCAACTGCAGCAGCGTGTTGAACACGTCGGGGTGCGCCTTCTCGATCTCGTCGAGCAGCACCACGGAGTACGGGCGACGACGGACCGCTTCGGTGAGCTGGCCGCCTTCGTCGTAACCGACGTATCCGGGGGGCGCTCCGATGAGGCGCGACACCGAGAACTTCTCCATGTACTCGCCCATGTCGATGCGCACCATCGACTTCTCGTCGTCGAACAGGAACTCGGCGAGGGCACGTGCCAGCTCGGTCTTGCCGACGCCGGTGGGGCCGAGAAACATGAACGACCCGATCGGC
>DASQFE010000199.1:0-2785 GCA_035633295.1 Ilumatobacteraceae bacterium
TATGACAACCAGACGCGCTCGATGCTGCAGACGCCGCAGAAATATCCGCGCGCCGGCAGCCAGAGCTTCCCCTCGCCCGCCGCCGAGGCCGCCGCCGATGGCAGCACCACGGTGTATTTCGGACCGACCCAGCCCGAGGGCGTCGCCCGCGGCAATTGGGTCCAGACGGATCCGGCGAAGGGCTGGTTCACGATCCTGCGCCTCTACGGAGCACTCGAACCATGGTTCGAGAAGACCTGGCGTCCGAGCGAAATCGAACTGATGCCCTGACCGAACCCGCAACGATTCCCTCTGCCCAGAGGACTCCGGGCCACATGTAGTCGCCGCGAGGCCGACCGTTGGTACGAGTGACGACCGTGACAACCGGCGCGGCGGCCGTCGAGTTCGTGACCGGCGTCTGCTGCCAAGTAGCGCCTATTGCCCGGTGTATACGTTCGACGCAAGTGCCCGCGCGAGTGCCGAAGGTATCCGGGAGACCGCACGATAATGCTCCGGATAATCACCGGCGATCGGGCACGGCTCGCGCCGCATCACGGCCCTTCTGCGGCGCCACGTAATCGCGTCCCCGAGCCGCGGTAGGTGGCGCTCCGTTGTCGGGATTCGGCACGCGTGGTGGGCCGTTGTCGGAGCTTCGCGTTTGAGGGTTGGGGTCGGTTGATCGGGTAGGTCCCGGACGCGTCGCAGGGGCCCTGCAATTCTCGGTGATGTCGAAGTCACCTGAGTTGCGAGGAGCCCCTGCTTGGAAACGGATGCTACGCGCATGTGCGCGCTGCTGGTTGGTCTGCCTGACGTCGCGGTGATCGGTGTCGGTGACTGGCCGGCGACTGGACCCTGCTACCCACCCTCCAACCCTGAAACGCGTAGAACCCCGTTGCCGGGGTGCAGCAAGTTCTTACGCAGCCCGCGCTCCGTCACGTCGAGAGCGATGTGGGCACGCTGCTGTGAGGAGGGTGCGACGGGACGTTCGCATTTTGTGGGCTACGAGCGTTGACGAAGCGGGGTGTCGGTCACCCGATGAAGGTGGTCCGGAGATCGCGCTTGAGCACCTTGCCGGTGGCGTTGTGTGGGATCTCCTCGACGAACACGACTGAACGGGGGACCTTGAATTTGGCGAGATTCGCTGCGCAGTGGCTGATGATCGCTTGCTCGTCGAGTGTCGTGTCCGGCTTGAGGACGGCGATGGCCATGCCGACCTCGCCCCACGTGTCGTCGGGCTGTCCAATGACCGCCACCTCGGCGATCTCGGGCAGCTGGTAGATGACGGTCTCTACCTCGGCCGGATAGACATTCTCACCGCCCGAGATGTACATGTCCTTCCACCGGTCGACGATGAAGACGAAGCCCTCGGCGTCCTTGTAGGCAGCGTCGCCGGTCTTGAGGTAGCCGTCTTCGAATGACGAAGCGTTCGCTTCGGGGAACTCCCAGTAGCCCGGGGTGACATTCGGTCCCCGGGTCCACAGCTCGCCGACCTCGCCGACCGCCGCGTCGTTGCCGAGCTCGTCGACGATGCGGACCTGATTGTGAAGCACCGGCAGACCGGCCGAACCGATCTTCGTCATGCAGTCCTCGGGCTTGAGCGCGGTGACCAACGGCGACGTTTCCGTCATGCCGTAGCCTTGCTGGAGCGGCAGTCCCCGTGCCCCCCACGCTTCGAGTAGTGGCAGGGGCGACGGCGCGCCACCGAGCCCCGCCGCCTTCACGGTGGGGAACGTCGCAGTCGCGAAGGCAGGTACCTGGCTCATGAACAGATAGTTCGTCGGGACGCCGAGGAAGTGGGTGATGCCACGCTCGGGGTCAGAGATGAGATCGAGACATGCTGCGGGATCAAAGGTGCGCATGACGATGTTGGTACCGCCGAAGTGATACGCCGGGTTGGCGAAGGTGTTGAGGCCAGCGATGTGGAACAAGGGAAGGAACGCGAGGTTGACCATGTCGGTGTCGAGCCGGAAGAACTCGACGCCGCTCACCGCATTGAAGAACACCATGCCGTGAGTGATGATTGCCCCTTTCGGGCGCCCGGTCGTGCCCGACGTGTACATGATGGTCAGCGGGGTGTCGTGAGTGGTGTCGGCCGCACCGACCCTGGGGGAAGCCGAAGCGATGGCGTCTTCATAGTCGGCGGCGCCGTCCGATCCGCCGTCCCAATTGACCAGGTGGGCGATGCCGGTCGAGTCGGCCAACGCGACGCCGGTCTCGAGGAAGTCATCGTCGATGATCATCACCGTAGGGGTGCAGTCACCCACGATGAACTCGAGTTCGGCCAGCGCGAGCCGCCAATTCAGGGGGACGAAGATCGCACCCAGCTTCCAGCACGCGAACTCCACTTCGAAGAAGTTCGAGTTGTTGTTGGCAAGCACGGCGACACGGTCGCCCTGCCCGACGTCGAAGGTCTCGGCGAGGGCTGAGGCCAGTCGGGACGTCCGATCGTCCATCTCGGCGTAGGTGAACGATCGGGCAGTTGCCAGATCGATGGTCGCAACCTTGTCCGGCCGGGTGAGGGCGTGATGGGCAATCCAATCGAACGAACGCGTCATGACGTCCTCCTTCAGGGTGTTGAGTTCGCAGGACACTTCCAGGTCCGTGGCAGGTTCTGCGAGTCGTGTGGCGATTGGGACAACGTCAACACCCTCCCCATCGCCGACGTCTCGAACGACGCCATCAGCTTGTACGAACCGAAACCGCAGATTCATCAGCTCACCCCGACTGTTGCACTGACCACCTGAAGACAAGGGGTGCGGATCTTGGCGGTCATTGCTGCGCGGACGCTCTCGGCGGTGTGGTCGTG
>DASQFE010000200.1:0-3910 GCA_035633295.1 Ilumatobacteraceae bacterium
CGAGCCCGTTCGTGGCGCTGGTGTCGGACTGGCATGTCTGGGTGCTCGGCGTCGTGACGGCAAGCGTGGTCTGGCCGTGGCTGCGGCTCCGGAAAGTGGCGATCGTCGTCGAGCGCCCATCTGCTCATGCCGTGATCGTCCACCTGGACTACGGCGTCCGACCGAGCTTCGCGTCCGGTGTCGGTATCAGTCTCAGCCCGCTTCGCGAGTGGCATGCGTTCGCGACGGTCACCACGCCGGGGCAGAGCGGATACCGCTTGTTGATCTCGCGGGCCGGCGACTGGACAGGTCGTTTCATTGACGACCCACCCACCCATGTTTGGGTTCGCGGCGTGCCGGTGGTGGCCCCGATGGCCACGGTCGCAACGATGTATCGGCGTGTCGTGTATCTCGTGACGGGAAGCGGCATCGGGCCGTGTCTGGGACAGATCCTCGCCGACCGGGTGCCCTCGCGACTCGTGTGGTCCACTCGAAGCCCTCGCCGCACCTACGGTGATTCGCTCGTTGATGAGGTCATGGCAGTCCAACCCGACGCCGTCATCTGGGACACGACAGAACGCGGTACACCCGACCTCCACGAACTCGCAGTCCGCGCCTACGTCGACTTCGACGCCGAAGCAGTGTTCATCGTCAGCAACAAGGCCACGACCTTCCAACTCGTTCGCCAACTGGAGCGCGATGGGATTCCTGCGTTCGGACCGATCTGGGACTCGTGACGGTCCGACTCTCGGATCACCCGAACTGCGTCGGCGTCGTCGATCGGCGTGTGGCCTCGCTTGCTGCATGATCCGGTGAACCGATCGGCGTGAGCAGTCGTACCACCGGACAACGACACATCGTCACTCCGCATTCGAGCGGACCCAAACCCCAATGAAGGACAACACAAGTCATGACTCTTCGACCGCGTCGACGACACACTCTGATCATCGCAACGGCATCGTTGCTCGCAACAACCCAACTCGGCGGCGGTCCTGCGGCTGCCGAACCCCTGGCGATCACGATCGGCGGATTCCGTGACGGGATCTACGTGCCGATCAACGACCTTGACGTGACCGGGCCTGGCGATGCGAGCGTGCTCGCCAACGGCAACCTGGCGGTGACCTGGGCGGGATCGCAGTTCGACGCCACCGTCGACGGTGAGAACCTGCAGTCACTGCAAACCGACCTCGGACTGCAGGGCGCTGTCACGCTCGACTTGTCGGCGCGAACCGCAGGCGACATCGACGACGTCGTGGAGATCGTGACCACACCGTTGGCCCAGTTTGCCGCCGGACCCGTCACCGTCACCCCGCATCTCGGGGTCAACATGCGCATCAGCGGCCTGGCCGAAGCCGGTGCACAGGTCAGCATCGTGGCCCCGTTCAACGTCAGCGCTGCGCTGTCCAAAGTGGGCGGGCACACCTCAGCGTCAGCTCCCGAACGGCCCAGCTTCGAACCCGAGATCGGACTGCCTGACGCTGCGAACACATTCGCCTTCAACGTGGCTGTCGACTTCGAGGTGACGTTGACGTTTATGTTGTCGATCGAGGATGTCCCGGTGGGCGGGCCGGTCCTGCTGGCCAGTCTGGGCACCGACCTGCACCTCGACCCCACCAGTTGGGACCTCGACGCCACCACCGCAGTGAAATACGGCTGGTCCTTTCCCGACGTGACGGGCGCACCCCAGCCCCCGACACGACCGAAGCGACTGTTCCCCGAACGTCGCTGGAACATCGCTCACTCCGACATCGGATCGATGACCGACGTCTCCACCCGCTGGGCTCGTGCCTTCGACACCGACCGCTATGACGATGTGGGCGGTGTCGTGCCCATCGGCGATGAACTGGTGGTGATCGAAGCCAGCGGCAGCGTAGGTGGCTACTCGTGGATGACGCGCCTCGACGGAACCGGCCACCCGACATGGCAACAACAGGGCACCCGGCCCGCCACCGTCCGAGACCTGGCACCCACCTCCGACGGCGGCCTGGTGGCAGTCAGCAGCTCGGGACGAATCGAACGGTTCGCCGCCGACGGGACGCCACAATGGGCACGCCAAGCAGCCTTCGAAGGCATCACAACCACTGTCTGGACGTCGGTCGTGGCCACCGACGGCGGGGTGATCGTCGGTGGCGAGGTCCGCTCCGCTGATGGGCTCGACAACGCCATACTCGTCGATGTAGACGACACCGGGACGATCCGGTGGTCGACCGAGATCCACCTCGACGACGTACACCAAGACGCTCAGATCACCGACATCGGCGAAGCACCGAACGGCGACCTGATCGTCGTCGGCCAAGCCCACTACTACCCTGATCCCCTCTACGACAACCAGGACGCCCTGGTGATGCGAGTGGGTCGCAACGGAGACGTCAAGAACGCGTTCACGCTCGGAGGCGAGTTCAACGATTCACCGACCGGGGTCGCCGTGCAGCCCGACGGCTCGTACGTCATCGTCGGAGACACAACACTACAGGCCGGGGGGAGACCGCGGATCTTGATGGCGTCGTTCGATTCCGATGACCAACTGCTGTGGTCGTCGACGTACCTCGACCAGCCCGACACCGGCTACTTCCACCCCCGCACGATGGCAACGGGTGTCACCGCTGTCGCCCACGGCGACTACGTCGTTTCCGGCACCGTCGACGCCGACGCCTGGCTGATGCGCATCGACGGTTCAGGGATGCCGGTCTGGTCGAAGACCTTCATCAGCCCCGGCAACGACGAACTCACCGGCGTGGTCGCGATGCCTTCCGGCGTCGTAGCGTACGGAAACACCTCGACGACAGACCCGCTCTCCTCCGGCGGCGACGACATTTGGATCATCCGAACCAACGTCGACGGGATGATCCACTTCGACCCCGACAGCGACTTCAACGCAGTCAACGGCGCAGTCCACTGGCAGTCCAACGATCACATCGTGCGAGCCGTTGCCGCCACAGTGACCTCACCGACCGACACCAGCACCGACTCCGCATTCGGAGCCGTGCCGTTCACGGCGCACGAGACCCGACTCACCTGAGCCGACTCCACCGCCTCAATCCGGGGGCATCGCGGAACGTGTGCCGGCCAACCAACACCATCGACGACGCCCCCGATCACACGAGTTCGTCATTGTCGCCGGCTCGATCCGAATCATCAGCGGTACGTCCTCCCTCGACTCGGTCCACACCGAGAATCCGACACGCATGTTTCGGTGAACCGTTCGAATGCCATCGACGTACCACCTCTCGACGACAGATCTCGTCCCACACAACGAAAGCGACCCATCAATCATGAAACTCCGCAACATCGTCATCCTTGCCACCCTCGCACTGACCGCCAGCGTGTCGGCGCAGGCCACGAACGCGACGGCGGCAGCATCGAACGCCGCAGCGCAACCAGCCGCAACGTCGAAAGTCATCGACGGCACCAGCAACACCCTTGCGTACGGCCACCGGACCACGAGCTACACCTTCAACGACTTCTTGATCTCGTCGTGAACGCACTGAGCGCTGACCGACGCGGCACAGCACGCCGAGGCCTGCGCACCACCGCCGACCAAATCTCACCGGAACGTCAGTGTTCGCAAGTGCAACGATGATGCCAATAACGCATAACCCCACGGTCGGTCTCGTGACGGACCGACTCCAACTCGAGCCGCTGCGGCCATCCCACGCCGCCGAGATGGTCACCGTGCTGGCCGCAAGCGATCTCTACCACTACACCGGGGGCACACCGCCGACTCTCGACGACCTCGAACGTCGCTACGCGGCCCAGACAGCCGGGAGCCCAACACCCGGCGAGACATGGCACAACTGGATCATCCGCGTTCCGATCGAGGGAACCGTCGGCTTCGGCAAGCAACCGTCAACGCTCAGAACGCCGAAACTGCCTGGGTCGTCGCCGCCCACGCTCAAGGAGGCGGCTACGCACGAGAAGCCGCCACCGCGAT
>DASQFE010000201.1:0-3196 GCA_035633295.1 Ilumatobacteraceae bacterium
CCGGCCGTGCCCTCTCGGATGATGATCAGCCGTCGACCGACATCCAACTCCTTGACGAGTACGGCGCCAGGCTCGAAGCTCATGTGGTCCACCAACTTGGCCACGGCACCAAGCTGCCGCTTGGTCAGACCGCTGAACAACCGCACTCCATCGAGCGCCCGAATTGTTTCGCTTCGCGAAACCTCTGCCATCGCACATACCCCCTCTGCCGCCTCGACACTACACGCCCACATGGGCGCCGCCCTTACGGGATCGGCGGCGGGCTTCCGGCACTGGGCTGACCGTGCCCGTACCGTCAACCGTGCGATAACCACTGGCACGAACCTTGCTTGTTCGAGCGTCGTCCGGGACAGCTCCTCTCGGCCCAAGAGATCCTCGCCGAACGCCTCGCACGCGGCGAGATCGACACCGACGACTATCGCCAACGACTCGACGCGCTCCGCCAACCACCGACGAACTGAGCGCATCGTCATTCTCGAAGTGAAGCCCAGACGGGGCGCACCCCGCCCACCACCGAGGATTCTGACGATCGAGCGATGGCCGGTCTCATCGGGTCAGCCGTCGGCGCTGCCCTGCATTTCTGCCATTGCGCGCATGTCATCAGCGAACGGGCTCCACAGGAAGCATCGGGGCAGCGCCGCCGCCAACTGCCGGTTGCCGAGCACTGTGATCTGTTCCAGACCGACTTTACGCTCCCAGGTATCGAGTCCGTTGAAGACGTCGGCGAGAGCCGGCGTGGTCGAGACGACCAGGAGATCTGATTCGAATCCGGGGTGTTGGACGCAGACCGACACGTCGCCGTGTTCGATGACGATCCAGATCGTCTGTCGCACGGGTGCGGTGTGGTCGAACTGGACGACCACTCGCCCAGGCGGAAGTTGCGTGCGGTCGACTCGGCGGTGCATCCACCACGTCAGCGTGACCGGGTCGACGTCGTGGGGGCGGAGGTCTTGGTAGAGCCAGTGCACCGCCCACCGCCCCAGTGCCATCACGACTTCTTCGAGGTCTTTACCGGCAGGCGTCAACTGGTATTCGTAGCCTCGCCCGGTGCGCGACGGCCAGGTCGTGATCACGCCTTTGCGTTCGAGGTGCTTGAGCCGCTGGACGAGCAGCGAGCGCGAGATACCGGGGAGCCCACGGACGATGTCGTTGAACCGCGTGTTCCCGAGTACCAGTTCGCGCACGATGAGCGGCGTCCATCGGTCCGCAAAGACGTCGCTTCCCATCGAGACGGGACAGAACCTTCCGTAGTCGGGCATGGGGACATCGTCGCGCCAGAACGCAGTAGGGGGAAGTCCAGATTATGGACCGGGTGAGTCCACAGTTCGGACTATCCGATCTCACGGGCAGTCGTGACGATGAGTACATGACTGCACTCCTTGAAGAAAACATCACCACCCGAACGGACTTCGTGGCCCTGGCCGCGTCCTGCGGGCCGCAGCTCGACGAGAATGCCGGTCGCCACGACCGGGACGGCACGTGGGCCGGCGACTCGTTCGAGCACGTGCGAGAACGCGGCCTGCTCGCCCTCGGCGTACCCGCAGAGCTCGGTGGGCCCGGCGCGACCATCAGCGACCTTGCTGCGGTGCAACGTGAACTGGCCAAACACTGCGGATCGACGGCACTCGCGTCGAGCATGCATCAGCACGTGGTGGCATTCACGGCGTGGCGCTGGCGACGGGGGTTGCCCGGTGCCGAAGCGACCCTGCGACGGGTCAATGACGAGGGCATCACTCTGGTGTCAACCGGTGGTGCCGATTTCACCCACCCCCGAGGTTCGGCAGTTCGGACCGATGGCGGCTATCTCGTCACCGGACGCAAGATCTTCGTCAGCCAGTCGCCGGCCGGCACGGTCATGTCGACGATGTTCGCCTACGAGGACCCGGAGCGAGGCCTGCGCGTGTTGAACATGGCCGTTCCGCTCTCGTCGCCCGGTGTCGAGGTGGTTGAGACGTGGGATGCGATGGGTATGCGCGGCACGGCAAGCAACGACGTCGAGTTGCACGACGTCTTCGTTCCCGACGAGCGGGTGCTCGCTGACCGGCCGCACGGGGTCGTGGACCCACCGTTGCAGGTCATCTTGAGCATCGCCTTCCCGATCATCTCCGCCGTCTATCTCGGCATCGCCGAAGGCGCCCGTGATCACGTCGTGACCCTGTTGGGCGCTCGCCGCGATGACGTCGTGGTGCAACGACAGGTCGGTCTGATTGACGCTCGCCTGCGCGTCGCCGGATGGGCCCTCGATGGAACCCTCAGGGCCGTTGGCGATGATCCCCAACCATCGATGCCGCTCGTTGCCGACGTCATGGCCATGAAACGAGAGGTCGCGTTGGCTGGTATCGAGGTGTGTGATCTCGCGATGGAGCTCGCCGGTGGCGCGGCCTACTTCAAGGGATCGCCGATCGAGCGGGCCTATCGCGACATCAGGGCCGCGAAATTCCACCCGTTCACACCCGAGGCCACCCTGGTCCACGCCGGTCGCCTCGCCTTGGGGCTCGACACCTGAGGCGCCACCGACGATCGACCCGCGGTTGGGGGCACTGCGAAGCGTTGTCAAGCACGATCGACGACCACTCCACAACGAGCGATCACGGAGTGCTGGCAAATTCAGTCGCCGGTCGATCATGCTTCACGGATGGCCGATGACGACACTTTCGACGTGGTGGTTTCTGCGGGAAGTATGCGACCCGCGAGCGGCATCGCGATGCCGCATCGATGGACGGCGGAGGGAGTGGTCGTCATCAACGGAGTTCGGGTCAGCGCTCGCGGAGGATTCGAAACGTCGACGTGGGTGTCGACAGGAGTGACGTACGACGTGCAGGTCGAAGGGGCAATCCGATGAATCCGTCGATCGAGCGTCGTCACTAGATTGACACGAGCCTGGTGGCCTCGCGACCACCCGGCAGACCGAGCCAGAAAGGAGCCAGCCATGACGACCGAGTCCACAATCGGACCGCTCAACATCACGTTCACCGCCACGTTGGGTCGAGTGCGCGAGGGCGACACATGGACCTGCGTTCAACTGCCTGACTCTGCGACCGTGTTCGGCACCCGCGGTGTCGTGAAGGTTGCCGGCACTGTCGACGGCGTTGCGTTCCGCAGTTCGTTCATGGCACTCGGCGACGGCACGCACAAGCTCCCGATCGCCGCCGCCATACGCAAGGCGATTGGCAAGACCGACGGCGATGATGTCGTC
>DASQFE010000202.1:0-1582 GCA_035633295.1 Ilumatobacteraceae bacterium
GGCGACGCCAGAGGCCGGTAGCTCCCTCTGACCGACTCGCCACCAGCGCCGAATGCCCGGCATGTGCGTTCGACGCAAGTGGTCGCACGAGTGCCGGGGTAGCCGGGACACCGCTCGATAATGATGCAGATAATCACCGGCGATCGGGATCGGCCCCCGCCGCACTGCGGCCCTTATGCCGGTGATGTTGTCAAGTGGGTGGTGTAGAGCTGGTCGACTTTGTCGGCGGCGGCGAAGTATTCGTCGGCGACGGTGCGGTCGGCGATGCGGGCGTAGACGAGGGTCATGCGCATCGATCGGTGACCCAACATTTGGGCGATGGCTTCGAGGCTCATGCCGTTGTTGATCGACTGCGTCGCGAGCGTGTGACGCAGTTGGTGGGGGTGGACGTGGCCGATTCCGGCGATCCGCGCGCAGGCGGTGACGGTGCGGCTGACGCTGAATCGGTTGAGTGGTCGACCCTTGTTGGAGATGAGTCGGCCGGTGGTGTTGGGGCCGTTCCAGGCCAGCCAGTCGCGGTGTAGTTCGACGAGGTGTGGGAGCAGCGGGACGTAGCGGTCGGTGTGGAGTTTGCCGACGGGGACGCGTAGCCAGTTCGTCTCGTTCATGGTGACGATGGCGTCGTGGGTGAGCTCACAGAACTCGGTGACGCGCAGCCCGGTGCGCGCCAACAGTTCGATGATGAGTCGTCGTTGCGGGTCGAGTCGGACGGCGGCGGCCATGAACTTGGCGGCTTGGTCGTCGTCGAGGAACTTCGGCAACGGTTCGTCCATCTTGGGTAGGTCGGTCCACATGATCGGGTTGCGGATCGGGGTGTCGGGGTGGTCCCATTCGATGAGTCGTTCGATGACGACGCGCAGCGTCGACAGGCGAAGGTTGATGGTCGATTTCTTGAGTGGTTGACCGTGCTGGTTTTCGCGGGTGGCGAGCCAGAGCTTGTAGTGCTCGATGTGTCGACGGTTGATCTGGCGTAGCGAGACGACGTTGGGGTCGTGGTCGATGATCCAGCTGGCGAACAATCGCAAGGCGACCTCGACCGAGGTGATCGTGCCGGGTCGAGCTGTCACTGAGATCTGATCGATGTAGCCGCGAGCAGTTGCAGCGAGGACCGGGGCGTGGCCGGCGATGCGTGCCCACTGCTCGTTCGAGTGCTGCGGTTCGATCGAGAGCATCGTCATGACGCCACGACCTTGCGGCCGAGCGCGGCTTGGGCATCTATGGCTTGAGCTGCACGTATGTACTCGCCGGCGAGCCAATCGTTCGCGAGGTGCAGGTAGATCTGCGTCGCGGAGATCGAGCGGTGACCGGCCTGGGCCTGCAGTGCTTCGAGTGCCATGCCGGCCTCGCGGAGCCGGGTGAAACAGGTGTGGCGCAGCTCGTGGCACGTCGCATGTTCGAGCCCCGCCCGGCCGCGGGCGCCGAGCATGATCTCGTCGAGGCCCTTCGCCGTGAGCGGTCGACCGCGGTTCGGGCCCTTCAACACGACGAACACGAACGGTGTCTCCGCGTCGGCGGGTCGCTCGAGATCGAGGTAGCGGCGGAGCGTGTCGAAGAAGCGTGGTGAGATCGGCACGATGCGTTG
>DASQFE010000203.1:0-2542 GCA_035633295.1 Ilumatobacteraceae bacterium
CGGACGGCGCCGATCGGATTTGTAATCATGAGGTGGCGAGTTCGATCCTCGCACCCGGCTCCATGATCATCCCAGCGTAGAGGCCATTTCTGGTCACGGCGCTGACTCGGAAAGGACCGCAGAGCCCGGCGACTGGCCCCAGACGCCACGGACTGACCCCGCGCCACGAGAGCGAAGCACCACACCGAGGCCCTGCGCATCAGTGGCGACTCGCCCGGACTGGCAGACGTCCCAAGCAAAGGCACACACGATCTGGGGCTCTACCTGGGGTGATCGTGTCAAGCGCCGTCTGGTCGGGCGACGCAGGGTCAGGGCCTCGCGGCCTCTTCGACCAGGGCGCGTGCGGCCCGTCCGGCGCGCTTGTAATCGGTTCCGCTCGCCGGCACAGCGCTGTAGCCGGCCTTGGTCTTCATGCTGAGCAGGTCTCGCAAATTCTTGGCAGCCGTTTCACTGGCGCGGCCGACGAGAGCGACCGCCGCAGTGTGGTCCTCACCAAGGGCATGCTCACCCAACCGCTTGCAGCAGATGACGTCCGCAGCGGCGATCCCGGCATGGACGCAGAGAGTCACATACGCGTCGGCGACATCGGTGGCGTCGTCGGCGAGTGCCTCGACGGTCTCAGCCGCTTCGACGAACTGTCTCGCCTTCGCCATGCGTCCAGCTCGAATCGCTGGGGTGCATTCCGTGGTGCGACCGGTGGCGGGTGCCATCAGCCAGCCTGCCGATGCGAGCGGCGGAGCAAAGCTCGGTCGCCGGCGATGAGTATTCCGTCGCGAGCGATGTCGTCGACGACCACGTCGTTCGTGTGCGTCAGGTCGTCGACGGTGTAAGCGAGCACTCGGGCGTCGTTGCCCGTCCACCTCCTGATGTCGAGCTCGAGCTCGGAAATCTGTGCACGCCAAAGGTCGCTGGCGTCCCCTGGTTCGTGCCCCACCACGAACACGTCGATGTCACTGTCGACACGCATTCGCCCCGTTGCTGCGGACCCGAACAGCATGACGAGAAGCGGCGCTTGGTCCCACGTGGTCACCGCCGTGCGAATCCGCTCGACGAGAGCGGCATCCAGGTGAGCCAGTTGGACGATGGGTGCCGCTGCGAGATGGTCGCGATTCAGACGGTAGGAGAGCGTCCGGCCGACCTGGTCTGCGTTGACAATGCCCTGCTCGACGAGCCGGTTGAGAACCTTGCGCACACCTGGTACCGAATGCCGTTCGAGCAGGCGTTGCACCTTTGGCGCCGTGAATGCCGCGTCGGCGCGAGCGAGAAGGTTGAGCACGTCGCCGTCGACCGTCGGCGTGACGGTGAGCAAGGGCCGATGAAGAAGCATGGAAAGAATTGTACGCTTATGGAAACAATTGTCAACTAGGAGTCCCGTCTGTACCACCCATGGCGGCCGGCCCTCGCAGGCGATCCTCCGGAGCACAAGCAGACACGAGGCAGAGGCTCTACCTGCGGTGATCGTGTCAGCGCGGACGGCTTCCAGCCGGTCGCCCGACCAGTGATTATCGCGTGGCACTGACGATGCGGATGACTGATCGATACGTGCCCTTCAGGAGTGGTCTGAGATGCGCCAGGTTGGTGATGGTCTGATCGCTCGACCTGCCCGCAGCGCCGTTTCTAGGTGAGGGTCGTGATGAGTTCGGTGAGTAGTTCGAAGAATCCGTCGGCGTCGGCGTCGAGTGCGACGTCGCAGTTGGGCGCCTTCTCGGCGATACCCCACCGATCGTGCACGGAGCGGCCGTAGCTGAGACCTGGCGTGGTTTCGACGTCGACTCGCATCGGCTCAGTCACGAACAGCTCTGGGCGAACCAGCCAAGCAACCGTGCACGGGTCATGAAGCGCAGCACCCTCGAACCCGTATCTGTCTTGGTACACCGCAGCGAAGAAGTCGAGCATGTCGGCAAACACGTGTCCGGCCGAGTTCCCGATACTTCGCAGCGCTTCGACTCGATCTGGGGTGGCGATCACCTGGTGGGTGACGTTGAGCCCAAACATCACGCACGGCACTCCGGACGTGAGCACGATCTGAGCAGCATGGGGGTCACTCATCATGTTGAACTCCGCTGCAGGCGAGTCATTGCCGTAATCCGTCGAGCCACCCATGAAAACAACCCGCTCGACCTTGCCGATGACATCTGGCGCAAGTCTGAACGCCATGGCGAGGTTGGTGAGCGGGCCGGTGGCGATGATGGTTCTCGGCTCGTCCACCGCTCGAAGGTGGGCAATCAGAAACGAGACAGCATCGGTCGTCTCTGCGGTTCGGGTCGGCTCTGGAATCCCCGGAGCCTCAAGTCCGCTGGCACCGTGATAGCTCGCTGCGTCAACCGTCTCGGTCAGCAGGGCTCCGGCGACTCCGCGGTAGACGGGCGCGTCGCAGCCGATCCACCCGAGGAGGCGCAGCGCGTTGTTCGTCGTGTTGTCGAGGCCAACGTTTCCGAAGGTCGTGGTCACTGCCTCGATCACGACGTCGGGGCTTGCGTGTGCCATCGCCAACGCGAATGCGTCGTCGATACCCGGATCGCAGTCGAACAGAACAGGCTTT
>DASQFE010000204.1:0-1595 GCA_035633295.1 Ilumatobacteraceae bacterium
TCGAAGGTGTGGAGTGGCGAGTTGCCGATGCGACCGATCCGGCGGCCTCCATCGCCGCCGCAGCGGGCGCGTCGGTCATCTACCAATGCCTCGGCGCTCCGTACACGAAGTGGCCGGAACAGTTCCCGCCGATGCAGCGCAGCGTGTTGGCGGCTGCCGCTGATTCGGGGGCGTTGCTCGTCAGCTTGGAGAACGTCTACGGGTATGGACCCACCGGTGGCACACCGATGACGGAGGACCATCCGCTCGCGGCGACCTCGATCAAGGGTCGCACTCGCGCAGCGATGACCCGAGAGTTGCTGGAGGCGTCCGAATCCGGACGTGTTCGGATCGCGATCGGACGGGCCTCGGACTTCTTCGGCGCGGGTGTGACCCAGTCGGCGCTGGGCGAACGTGTCTTCGCCAATGCCCTCGACGGGAAACGCGCCGATTTCATCGGTGATCCCGATCTTGCCCACACCTACAGCTACGTGCCCGACATCGCCGCAGGGCTGATCACGCTCGGCACGCACCAGCGTGCGATCGGTGAGGTGTGGCACCTGCCGGGCCCGGAGACCGGCACCACCACGGACCTCTTGGAACTGGTGGCGGGTGAGGTGGGCCATACCGTCGGCGTCCGCAACGTCCCCGAGCTCGTGCAGCGGGCACTTGGTCTGGTGAGCCCGATGATGCGTGGATTGGCCGAGATGCGCTACCAGTTCGAGGAGCCCTTCGTGCTCGACACCACGAAGTTCGAATCGACATTCGGCGCGGCGGGCACGCCGCTGTGCTCGGCAGTTGCTGACACGGTCGCCTGGTTCCGTGGAGCAGCATTGGCCCGAACGTGACCGCGTCGACGAACACAGCCGGCGACGTGTCCATCATCCCCTCGGCGCCACCGTCGAGGCGGGACCCGACGGCATGGTCTCGACCTGGGCAGGATTCAAGGTGATGTCACCGGACTCGTGGCACCCGATCCCGATCATGACACGTCGTGCCGGTCGGGGGCTCAGCGGCGAATGCGTGGGGTCGGGTGGGCAGTCGCCGCAGTTCGCAGGGCCGACGAGTTCAGCGTGCCGTTCACGACGGCTGCCGCGACGTCGGCGAGTCGCAGGTTGTTGTTCCGGGCGTGGCCGCGCAGGGCCGCAAACGCGTGTTCCATGTCGAGGTGTTCGTGCTCGGCGACGATGCCCTTTGCCTGTTCGATCACGATGCGGGTGTTGAGCGCTGTGTTCAGTTGGTCCATGAGTTCATGGGACTCGAGGGCCGCCCGGTATTGCAGGATGGCGATGGTGGCGATGTCGGCGAAGGCTTGCGCGGCTTGGACGCCCTCGGCGTCGATTCCCTCCAGCTCGGTCTGGAACAGGTTCAACGCGCCCACGACGATGCCGCGCAGTCGCATCGGAAGTGCGTGCACTGAGTGGAATCCGTTCGAGATTGCTTCGGGTGCGAACGTCGGCCAGCGGACGGTGGCAGTGGACAGGTCGTCGTGTGTGATCGCGCTGCCGGTTTGGAAGCACTCGAGGCATGGGCCTTCGTCGGTTTGCAGCTCGAAGAGTTCGAGCAGGTGCATTTGTTCGCTGGACGAAGCGATCACGCGCAGGGAACCATCCGGT
>DASQFE010000205.1:0-5805 GCA_035633295.1 Ilumatobacteraceae bacterium
ACCGATCGGGCGAAGTCGCTCGGCGCCAAGGGGCTCGTGTGGATGAAGACGACTGCGGACGGCTTCGACTCGCCCGTGGCCAAGTTCCTCTCCGACGAGGAAGCTGCGGGCCTGCGATCGGCCATGGACGCCCAAGCCGGCGACCTGATCCTGATCGTCGCCGATGAGTGGACGACCACGTGCGAGGTGCTCGGCACCCTGCGTAACGACATCGGTCGCCCGCCGGTGCACGAGGGCCCCTACCGATACGTCTGGGTCGTGGAGTTCCCGCTGTTCGTGGGCGTCGACAAGGAGTCGGGGCGCCCGAAGCCGGGGCACCACCCGTTCACCCGGCCGCATCCCGACGACGTCGACATGATCGAATCCGATCCGCTGGCGGTTCGGTCGATCGCATACGACCTCGTGCTCAACGGCTGGGAGCTCGGTTCAGGGTCGATCCGAATCCACGAGGCCGACCTCCAGCGCCGCGTGTTCTATGCCCTCGGGATCTCCGACGACGAAGCCGAGCGCAAGTTCGGATTCTTTCTCAACCCCTTCGACTACGGCGCGCCGCCCCACGGTGGGTTTGCGTTCGGCCTTGACCGCCTCGTCGCGATTCTGGCGGGCGAGGAGAACATTCGCGAGGTCATTGCCTTCCCCAAGACCCAATCGGGCACCGACCCGATGACCAACTCGCCGATCCCGGGCGATCCGAAGGCGATGGCCGAGCTCGGGCTCAAGATCCTTCCCCCCGCCACCTGACACCGCATTCACCCAGCGATGAGCGAGCGGCCCGTATCCCGGCCCTTCGCTCATCGCATCGGTCTGATCTGGCAGGATCGGGCGGTGAGTTTCGACACCGAGATCACTCGTGACGGCGAGACGCTGGTCGGGCCGCTGCGACGGCCGGCGCAGATGTTGGCCGAGCAGGAGTACGCCGGCCATTCGAGCGTCCACGACGAGGAGACGGCGGCGAAGCTCGGCCTCGCCGGCGCGCCGATCGAAGGGCCGACTCACTTCAGCCAGATCGACCCGCTCGCGGTCGATCGCTGGGGCCAGGTGTGGTTCGAGCGAGGCTGCGTCAGTTCGCACTTCTTGAACATGGTGGTGGAGGGCGAACAGGTCCGCGCTGTCCTCGAGCCCGCTACGCCCACCCTGGCGCGCATCGGCGCCGAGAAGGCCGACAGCACACCGGTGCTGACGGGGACGGCCACGATCGGGCGCGACGACACGACCGAGTTGGATGAGCGCCGCCAGCGGGCGCTCGCCGATCCCGGCAGGCTCTACATCGTCGATCAACTGGAGCTCGGAATGAGCGTTGCCGTCGACGAGCCCGTCACGATGGGCTTCGACGACCACAACGGGAGCCTCTACCCGTTCACGCTGGCGCAGAAGCTCGCCAAGATCACCGAGCGCTCGTCGTGGTACCTCGCCGACGGCGACAGCCCGTGGGGCCGTCCGGTCGTGCCGACGGAGATGATCAGCGTCATCGCGCACCAATCGAACGCTCACTTTCCGGTACGTGGCCCGGCCATCGGGCTCTTCATCGACCTCGAAGTCCGCTTCGTCGGCGGCCCGGTGTTCGTCGGACAGCCGTACGTCGTCGAGCACACGCTCGTGGGAATCGGCCAGAGCAAGCGTGTCGAGTCGTACTGGACCGAATCGACGCTGATCGACGCCGAGACCGGGATCCATGCGGCCACTGTCGTGCTCCACCAGGGGGTGTTCAAGGCGTCGTACGCCGACTATCCGGCCGACGGCTGAGCCCCAGCCTGCGGGGGCCGCGCCTCAGCGTTCCTCGGGGTACACGACACCGAGTTGGGCGCGGATGTCGTCGAGGAGCTCCATCGTCGACACGGTCGTGGCGAGTGAGATCACGTCGCTCTCACGGTGGCCGGCGCGGATGCGTTCCATGGCGTGCTGCGCCTCATGCGCGAGGCCGTGGTTGGGCATGTCGACATGCACCGGTTCCTCGCCGGCGATGCGGACCGTGAAGCCCGAGGGGAACCAGAACGGTGCGTCGACGTCGATGCGACCCAGGGTGCCGTAGACCGAGGCGCGCAGGCTCGTTGGCATGTCGAGCGAGGTGTGGAACACGCCGATCGCCCCGCCGGAGTACGACACGACACCGCCGACGGTGGCGTCGACGCCGGAATCGCCGAGCGTGCCGATCACCTTTGCGTCGACTGGGTCGCCGGCGAGAAAGCGGGCGAACGTGACCGGGTAGATGCCGACATCGAGCATCGCCCCGCCGGCGAGGTCGGCGCGTCGGTGGCGTCCATCGGGATCGAAGACCGGAATGCCGAAGTTGGCCTCCACGACCTTCAATTCGCCGATCTCGCCGTCGAGCACCCGCTGGCGGATCTCGACCACGGCCGGGATGAACCAGGTCCACATCGCCTCCATCAGGAAGCGGTCGTTGCGTCGAGCGCCCTCGACCATCTCACGCGCTTGAGTGGCGTTGAGTGCGAACGCCTTTTCGCACAGCACGTGCTTGCCGGCATCGAGGGCGGCGATCGTCATGGCATGGTGATGGCTGTGGGGTGAGGCGATGTAGACGATGTCGACGTCGGGGTCGTTGAAGAGCGCCTCATACGTGCCGTGCGCGTTCGGGATTTCGAAACGGGCTGCGAAGCTGTCGGCGGCTTGCTGGGTACGTGATCCCACGGCGGTGATTCGGGCATCAGGCAGTGTCGCCAGGGCGTCGCACATGGCGGCGGCGATACCGCCGGTGGCGGCGATACCCCAACGAAGCGGTTCGTGTTCGGTCATGGCCGGACCGTAGCTCGAACTACGGCCCCACTCTGTCCCGATCGGTAACGCTGTGACAGCCCCTGCGTATGGTGAGCGGTGACCGACTCCTCCCGCTGGAAACAACCAGAAGGAGAGAGAGACATGAACGAATCAGATGCAGCCAACACGCTGGCGAACGTCGCTGTACTGCGCGGCGCGGTGCGTGGGGAGCCGGTGACCCGAGTACTGCCATCGGGCGGTGTCGTGGTGCAGTTCGACGTGTCCACGGCCGTGAGGTCTCGGGGCACGGTGTCGACCACGTCAGTTCCGGTGGCGTGGGCCGATCCGTCGAGTGTGTCGATGGCTTGTCTCGCCGACGGCAACGAGTTGGTTGTCGTCGGCACGGTGCAGCGACGCTTCTTCCGGGTCGGCGGCGCCACGCAGAGCCGTACCGAGGTGGTTGCCGAGTCGGTCATCCCGGCCCGACGGCGCAAGCAGGTCGACGCTGCGCTCGATGCGGTTCTCGATCGCCTGTGTCCCTCGTGACCGTGCCCCTCGTGGCCGTGCCCCTCGTGACCGTGTTGTCTCAAATGAGGCTGCGTACGACGATGCCCGTTCGCAGCTTCGGCGTGAAGAACGTCGACTTGGGTGGCATCAGGGCGCCTTCGCGGGCGGTTCGCTCGATCTCGGCAACGCTCACCGGTCGGATCAGTACCGCAGCGACGCAGGCACCGGATGTGACTGCGTCGACGACGTGGTCGACGCCGTGCTGATAGGTGACTCGATGGTCGAGGCCGGCAAGTGCATGCTCGAGCCAGGCGCCGTCGAGTGCCCGCACCGAGTCGAATGCCCCGGGCCGAGGTGACAACCACTGTGCCGAACCATCCGCAGCGACGAGGCAGAGCACCCCGTGGGCATCCATCGTCGCGAGGGTGTCCCCGCCGACAGCGCCGCCGTTGGAGCGTTCGAACACGGCGTCGAGCGCGGTGGTCAGATCCTCGAGCGTCACGTCGTGATAGAGCCGGTGGATTGCCTCGACCGACAACTGATCGGCCACGAGTTCGTTGATGAACGCCAGTGTCTCATCGGCGGGCGATGGCTGGTTGGCGTTGTCGACGCGCATCTCGTCGCGGTAGGTACGACTGATGCCGTACCGATGATGGCCGTCGGCGATGAGGACATCGTCGGTGGCGATCAGTGCCGCGATGGCTTCGACACGCGCTGGATCCGACACCCGTTCGATCACGTGCTCGACGCCGTCGACGGTCACCGCACCCAGCGGTTCGCCCGGCTCGGCGAGCAGATCGGTCAACCCCGTGGCGAGCGACAGCCCCCACACGGGCGACATGTTGGCTTGCGTGGCCCGCGTGAGATCGAGCCGGTCCGTCGAGGCCTTGGGGGTCACCCGCTCGTGAGGGAGCACCCCACCCGCGCCCTCGTCGACAACTTCCAGACCGCCCAGCACACCGGCGATGTCGCGCGCCGCGCCTGTGGAGTCGGTGAATCGCATGCGGTAGATCGTGAACGTTGCGTCGTCGTCGTACTCCATCACGCCGGCATCGATCCACTCGTTGAGCGTGGTGGCGGCGTCGAGGTACCGGTTGGGACCCTGAGACTCCCGCGGCACGTCGACGTGTGTGATGTTGAACTGGCTGCGCGCCCGCAATTCATCGAGGTCGGCAGCCGACAGCACGTCGTACGGCGGAGCGATGAGATCGTCGATCGAGCGGTCGCTGTAGCGCAGGGCAGGAAACGGAGTGAATCTCGGCACACCCACAGGATGCCATCGTTGGCCCCCCCTTGCTGCAACGATCGCCCCTGTGCACAAACGCGCTGAGGGATGGGGCCACATCGACACGATCCTTTGCGACCTCGACGGTGTCGTGTGGCTCGCTCATGAGCCGATCGTCGGATCGGTCGAGGCAATCGCCCAGTTGCGCGCATCAGGGCGGCGGGTGATGTTCGTCACCAACAACTCAGCGTCACTGCGTGCGCACCACGAAGCTGCACTCGTAGCGATCGGGATTCCTGCGGTGGGTGATGTGGTGAGTTCGGCCATGGCGGCGGCGTTGTTGGTGCAGCCGGGCGACCGGGTGCTGGTCGCCGGTGGTCCCGGCGTCGTCGAGGCGCTCGATGAGCGAGGGGCCGACGCGGTCGTCAACGACGGGCAGGGGAGCCCTCTCGGCTTCGATGCAGTGGTTGTGGGGTTGCACCGAGACTTCGACTTCGACCGCTTGGCGGTGGCGTCGGCAGCGGTGCGCTCCGGCGCCCGACTGATCGGCACGAACACCGACGCCACCTATCCGACACCGACGGGTCTCCAGCCGGGTGGCGGCGCGATCCTCGCTGCGATCGCTACCGCTGCCGGTGTCGAGCCCATCATCGGCGGCAAGCCCCATGAGCCCATGGCCGACTTGATTGCCCGATTGCTCTCGACCCCCGAGCGGCCGTTCGATCCGACCTGTGCCGTGATGGTCGGCGACCGGGCCGAGACGGACGGGCTGTTCGCACAGCGTCTCGGTTGCCGCTTCGCGCTCGTTCGCTCAGGCGTGTCGCAGCCGGAAACGCGTATCGATGACGACATCGCAGTGGACTTCGATCTGGCCGATCTCGCATCGGTCGCTGCCCGCATCGCTTCGACCTCTGACCAGGGGCGGTAGCCTGAGGGCATGGCAAAAACAACATTGCAACGACTGGTCGACGCAGGCGTCGAATTCAGGGACATCTCGCGCAAGCAGGCCGAATCCATCGTTCAGTCGATGGTCAAAGCGGGCGAGGTTCGGCGCGACGACGCCGAGAAGGCCGTGCAGACACTTCTCGATCGCGGTCGTGAGACCTCCGAGAACATGCAGCGCGAATTTTCCAAGCAGATGACCTGGCTTTCGGAGCGCTTCGACGAATTCGAGGACCGTTTCGAAGAGCTCGCCGAGAGGATCGCCGAGCGCGTCAAGGCCGAGGTGAGCAGCGCCACACCGGCGAAGAAGGCTCCGGCCAGGAAGACCGCTGCGAAGAAGGCTCCGGCCAAGAAGGCTCCGGCGAAGAAGGCTCCGGCCAAGAAGACGGCTGCCAAGAAGGCTCCGGCCAAGAAGGCTC
>DASQFE010000206.1:0-2900 GCA_035633295.1 Ilumatobacteraceae bacterium
CGACGGATCGCGACATTATTGACTGCGGTGCCGGCGAAGTGTTGGACCTCTTGGCTCGATCGCCCCACCGCATGATGGCCGAATGTCGTCAACTCGGCGCCGATGCGCCGAGCGACAGAATCACTCGATACGCAGGCCGGATATCGCCCGGGAGATGACCAGCTGCTGGATCTCGCTGGTGCCTTCGAAGATCGTGTGGATCTTCGCATCGCGGTGCCAACGCTCGACGGGGTACTCACGGGTGTAGCCGTAGCCGCCGAGGATCTGGATGGCATCTTCGGTGACGCGCACGGCGGTCTCCGACGCCTTCCACTTCGACATCGATCCTTCACCGTTCTTGAACGTGCCGTTCTTCGCGAGCCATGCAGCGCGCCAGATCAGCAGGCGGCTAGCGTCGATCTCGGTCGCCATGTTGGCGAGCTTGAACGCGATCGCCTGGTTCATGATGATCGGCTTGCCGAACGCGTGGCGCTCCTTGGCGTAGTCGAGCGCGTACTCGTAGGCGGCACGAGCGACACCGAGCGCCTGGGCGCCGACAGCGGGTCGGGTTGCCTCGAACGTGGCCATCGCAGGCTGCTTTCCCGTCGACACGTTTTCACGAGCACGGGCCAGCTTGGCGTCGAGCTTCTCCTTACCCCCGAGCAGACAGGAGCCGGGCACCTTCACGTCGTCGAGGACAACCTCGGAGGTGTGACTGGCGCGAATGCCGTGCTTCTTGTACTTCTGGCCCATCGAGAGGCCCTTGGTGCCGGGCGGCACGATGAAGCTCGCCTGACCCTTCGACTTCAACTCGGGATCGACACTCGCCACAACGACGTGCACGTCCGCAATGCCGCCATTGGTGATCCACGCCTTCGTGCCGTTGAGCGTCCACTCGTCCTTGGCCTCGTCGTATACGGCGCGGGTGCGCAGGCTCGACACGTCGGAGCCGGCGTCGGGCTCGGACACGCAGAACGCTCCGAGCTTGATGTCGTCCGCGGTGCCGTAGCACTGGGGCACCCACTCCATGATCTGCTCGGGGGTGCCGTTGCCGGCGATCCCGGCGGCGGCCAGCGCCGAACCCATGATGGCCATGCCGATGCCGGCGTCACCCCAGAAGATCTCCTCGATGGCAACCGGCAGCGTCAGGCCCGTCGGATCCCCCATCGCATTCATCAGGAAGTCGACGCCGTACAGGCCAATCTCTGCGGCCTCACGCACGACCGGCCACGGGAACTCCTCGCGCTCGTCCCACTCGTGGGCTGCGGGGCGGATGACACCCTCGGCGAAGTCGTGGACCCACTTCTGGATCTGAATCTGATCTTCGGAAAGGTTCAACGAGAAGTCAGTCATGTCCGACAAGTTACCCATCGGTAACCACCTTTGTCTACTCGTCGGCGGCATTCATTGGGTCGTTGCCGACCGGCCGCGTCGGCCGAGAATCGCCACTACTGTCGGAGTCAGTGGATCCCGCTGACGACGCCCTCCGCACCGCACCGCAGGCACCACCCACCGGACTATCCGGTCAGCTGTCAGCCGCCGAGCTGAATGCGGAGTTCGAACAGTTCTTCCTCGCTCAGTACGCGTCGATCCTGCGAGCCCTCGACAGCGCGACCGGTCACCACGACGTGGCCGTCGACGCAACGCAGGACGCGTTCATCAAGGCCCATACGCGATGGGCGCTGATCCGCACCTACGAGGCCCCTGACACCTGGGTCCGACGAGTTGCGATCAACGTGAGCCGCGATCGCATGCGGTCGGAGCGACGGCGACGCAATCGAGAAGCAACGCATGACGCCTCGGCCCAGCCGTCGACCACCGAGCAATTCGAGGCGGACGCGAACGTACGGGCCCTGCTCGATCAGCTCCCGCAACGACAGCGTGAAGTGGCGAGGCTGTTCTACGTCGAGGATCGCAGCGTCGACGACATCGCTCGACAGCTGGATGTGAGCAGTGGAACCGTCAAGTCCTATCTGGCGCAGGCGCGAGATCGTCTCCGCCAGGTCCGCCGAAGCTGACACCCGCGAAATCACGTCGCGGCGGCAGCGGCGGCGGTGGCGGTGCCATGACGGGTGGCGGTGCCATGACCGGTGGCGGTGCCATGACCGGAGGCGGCGCCATGATGATTCCGACCGGTGCCGCGAGTTCGTTGACCGTGCCGGGCAGTGGCGGGATTCTTGCGACCAACGGAATCGCCAGTGGCGGGACCGTCGGCATCGGCCGTGACGCCGGCACACTCACCGGCACCGACGCCGCCATGACCTCTGGCGGTGCGAGGGAGGGCGGCGACGCAAGAGCGAGAGCGGGTGCGGGTGCGGGCACCTCGACCGACGCCGGTAGTCGGCGATCGGACACGGACTTGCGCCGCAGCACGACGAGCAACCGGATCGTCAGCACGACGACGACGGCAATCGAGATCCACGAGGCCACCCGGAACCATTGATTCCCGGCGTCGGTCCCCGCAAGGATGCCGTGGTAGGTCGCCGTTGCGTAGAGCACGAAGCTGGTCCGATGCACCCATCGCCACGCGGTGCGCGGCAGCGCCCGGATCGCCAGCGAGGTCGCCTCGATGGCAAGGAGCAGGTACATCGACACCACCCCGAATGCCACGGCTCCCGGTTCCCACTCCGACGCCATCGGCAAGAAGATGTCTGCCCACCCGAAGCTCACGTAGCTGTCTGCGGCAATTCCGATGAGGTGGATGGCCGTGAAGATCACGGCGAGCCCTCCGAGATGTCGGTGGAGGTCGAGGATCCACGCCGGTCGAAGCTTTCTCGCCGCGATGCGGGTGGTCGACACCTTCGTCGACAACAGCAACCCCCACACCACCGACAGCGTCAACAACGCCCATGCGATGATGCCTGACGATCGAGCGACGAACCACCACACCTGAGAGCTCACGGTGTCACGCTCCGCCGAGG
>DASQFE010000207.1:0-2936 GCA_035633295.1 Ilumatobacteraceae bacterium
CCGATCACCAGGTCGGCATCGGCGACCGCCCTCTCGATCGCTCCCCGGTTCGATGCCGCCGTCATGATTCGTCCGCGGTGGATCTGGTCGACGAAGCGCAGCCGGTCGAGGTTCTTGTCGACCAGCACGACCTCGGCCTCCATACCAGCGGCGATCCACGCAGCGTTCCAACCCACGTTGCCCGCGCCGAGCACGACCACCTTGGCCGGACGCACACCGGGTGCCCCGCCCATCAGCACGCCCCGCCCGCCGTTGTGTCGTTCGAGGTAGTGCGCACCCATCTGCGGTGCGAGGCGGCCGGCGACCTCACTCATCGGCGCGAGCAATGGCAGCGAACCGTCGGCCATCTGTACCGTCTCATAGGCGACGGCCGTCGTCTTCGCCGCCAGGAGTGCCTCGGCAACAGCGGGATACGCCGCCAGGTGGAGATACGTGAAGAGGGTCAGGTCATCGCGGAGGAATCCGTACTCCGATGGTTGCGGCTCCTTGACCTTGACGACCATTTCCTGGGCCCACGCATCGGCTGCCGTGGCGACGATCTCGGCACCCGCAGCGACGTAGTCGTCGTCGGTGATCGATGCTCCCTCGCCGGCGCCGGACTCGACCAGTACCCGAATGCCATGTCGTTCGAGTTCGCGAACACCGTCGGGAGTCATCGCGACGCGGTGCTCGGCGGTCTTCACCTCTCGAGGTACGCCAACGGTGCGAACAACGGGTGCGGTGCTGATCATCACGCCATCATGCCCGATCGGCCGGTCGTCGGATCCGGATCGCGGTTCGACACGTCCACTACGGTGCGAGCGAAGATGACGAACAGCGGCACACCTCGTATCCATCTCGGTCCGGAGTCGGCTCCCGATTGGCTCGCCGATGCGATCATCGCCGGCGGCGCTCAACTGATGCCGCTCGATGAGGCCGAGGCGGTTGTGTGGGGCGACGCTCGCAACGTGGACGCGCTGGCGGCGGCCCTCGACGGTGCCGACCACATCCGTTGGGTGCAGCTCCCGTTCGCCGGGATCGAGAACTTCGTCGACCATCTCGACCACGACCGCGTGTGGACCTGTGGCAAGGGCGTGTACGCCGAGCCGGTCGCCGAGATGGCGTTGACGCTCGGCGTCGCCGGCCTCCGCAATGTTGGCGCATACGCGAGGGCGTCGGAGTGGAGCAGACCGGCTGGGCGCAATCTGTTGAATGGCAATGTGACGATCCTCGGTGGCGGGGGCATCACCGAGTCGCTCGTGCGTCTCCTTCAGCCGTGGAATTGTCGGATCACCGTGGTGCGCAGCCAGGTGCAGGCGATGGATGGGGTCGACGATGTCCTCGAGGCGGACCGGTACGCGGATGCGTTGCCCGGGGCCGATCTGGTGGTGCTCGCATTGGCGCTCACTCCCGACACCGAGGCGATGTTCGGAGCTGATGAGTTCGCATTGATGGAGAATCACGCGTGGATCGTCAACGTGGCGCGCGGACGCCACATCGTCACCGACGATCTCGTCGAGGCGCTACGCAAGGGCACGATCGGTGGTGCTGGTCTGGATGTCACCGACCCCGAACCGCTGCCGGCCGATCATCCGCTGTGGTCGTTGCCGAACTGCGTCATCACACCGCACGTCGGCAACACACCCGAGATGGCCAGGCCGTTGCTCGCCGAGCGGGTGACCGAGAACGTCCGTCGCTTCGGGCGCGGCGAGGAACTCATCGGCCTCGTCGACGTCGACGCCGGCTACTGACGCCCCCGGTCGGCCGGTCTTTCCGGACCCGACCCCAACAGACCGTCGACGGGGGATCGGCCCTAACGTTGTGTACATCGTGTCCACGCACTACGACACACTCGGGATCCAATCCTCAGCATCCGATACGCAGATCCGTGACGCCTATCGTCGGCTCGCCCGCAAGTACCACCCGGATCGCCAGGCGTCGGCCGGATCCACGGTGAGCTCCGCCTCGATGCCGGCGATCAACGAGGCCTATCGAGTGCTCAACGACCCCGCCCGTCGAGCGGTGTACGACGCCGGTCTCCGGCCATCGGCGTCGGCGCCACGGCCGGAGGATTCTGAGTCGGCATCGGAGTACGTCGCCCCGGTACATCCGAGCCATCTCGGCCCGGCACGATTCCCGTGGCGCGGCATGTTGGTCGCCGGCACCATCGGCATTATCGGCGTCGTCGTGTTGGCCCAGTTCACCAAGCCCGGCGAGCCGTCGGGCCCCGACGGCATCCTCGGCGTCGACAGTTGTGTCGTCATCGAGACCAACGGATTCGCCCGAGAGGTTCTCTGCACGCGTGACGCCGCGGTTGATCTCGTGGTGACTGCGCTGGTCCCGTTCGATGCAACGTGCCCGGGCCGAACGGAGCCGCATCAGGATCGACAGGGAATGGGAATCGCCTGCATCACCAAACCCTGATGCGCTTCGGACCGGAGCGGGTGGCGTGATGAGCTCACTGCACTGATATCTTGTGGCTTCCCTTCAGGGGGCGATTAGCTCAGCCGGAAGAGCGCCACGTTCACACCGTGGAGGTCGGGAGATCGAGACTCCCATCGCCCACCCTATAAGCCCTGGTCAGAGGCCATATCGCCCGACCGGGCCGGTTGCGACCAACCGCCAGGTGCACACCAGGTGCACAGGATTCCCCGCCATCAATCGTGACGTGCCACCGCGCCACGGATGCCTCGACACGAGTCGACACCAGACATCACGTCTTGCGTTGGGTGTTGTAGGCGCGTCGAAGCACGTTCCGAGCGTCCGTCCCGGATCCCTGAACCTCGCCGATCGTCGCGTGGACGAAGGGCTAGCATCGGCGTCGTGACGTTGCTGGACCGGATCACCGTGAACCCGGAGATCTGTCACGGGTCGCCGACCATTCGCGGACTCCGCTATCCCGTGTCGATGATCATGGGCCTGCTGGCCAGCGGAATGACGACGGACGAAGTGTTGGC
>DASQFE010000208.1:0-1912 GCA_035633295.1 Ilumatobacteraceae bacterium
GGATCGTCGTTCGTCGAGATCTACCAGAACTGCAACGTCTTCAACGACGGCCAGTTCGACGACGTCACCAAGAAGCAGGCCCGCGACGAGATGATGATCGACCTCGTGCACGGCGAGCCGATCACGTTCGGCACCGACGGCCACCGGGCTGTGGCGATGGGTGTCGACGGCCAACTCCGTCTGGTCGAACGCGCCGACGTGTCGGCCGACGAGATCCTGATCCATGACGCCCAACGCGATGACCCGTCGCTGGCCTTCGCGCTCGCTCGCTTGAGCCACGACGACCACTCCCCCACACCCTTCGGAGTGTTCCGTGACGTGCAGCGCCCCGAGTACGCCGGTGCCGTCGCCGATCAGGTGATGGCCGCCAGCGAACGCAAAGGCCCCGGCGATCTCGCGACCCTCCTGCGCTCCAACGGCACCTGGTCCGTCACCTAACAAAAGGGGTCTGACCCCTGTTGTTATGTGATTGCGTTGCCGCTGGGCTTGTCGAAGACGACGTGGCGGTCGACGCGTAGGCGGACCTGATCGCCCGACGAACATGCATGCCCGGGTTGCAGCATCGCTGTGACACGTCGCCCCCCGACAAGGCACACGACCCCGCCGGGTTGGAGTACGGCTGCACGCTCGACGACCGCCGGGACCGAACCCGACACCGACACCATGACTTCGGCCGGACGCACACCGACCGTCACCGCGGCGCCGACGTGTCCCGCCAGAGCAGGGGCCCACGACCGAATGCGGACGGCCTGGCCCCCGCCCGGGTCGTCGCGAAGCAACCAGTACCCGCCACCGTCGGCCACAACCCGCATCTCGATGAAGTCCATCGGCCCGGTCGCCAGCGCGGCGAGCACTGTCGCCGGTGATCGACGCACCACCGAAGTCTGATCGAACTGAACGAGTCGACCGCCGGACAACACCGCCAGCGACGCCGCCAGTGCTGTCACATCGAGCGAGTCGTTCGTGCTCATCAACGTCGTCACGCCGTAGCCCGACTGGAGCGCGGCGATCTCCGAGCGCAGCCGGACGCGACGGGGCTCGTCGAGCGCAGCGAACGGCTCATCGAGCAGCAGCACCTTGGGCACCCTCACGAGTGTGCGGGCGATCTGCACCATCTGCTGCTCACCTCGCGACAACTCGGTCGGGTCGCGCCGCGCCAGGCCTTCGATATTGAACGCCCGCATCTCGGCGCCGACACGCTCACGGATCTCGTCGGCGTCGGTGCGCCGAATTTCGAGCGGGAAGGCGACGTTGCGACCCACCGAGATGTGGCCGAACAACACCGGCTCCTGGAACACGAAGCCCACGTCCCGATCGGCGGGTGTCGCCCGAGTGACGTCGACATCGTCGAGACGAATCACGCCCGACGCCACCCGCTCGAGGCCGGCGATAGTGCGCAGCAGCGTCGACTTGCCGCTCCCCGACTCGCCGACCACGCCGACGAACTCGCCGTCGTGGAGCACCAGCGACACATCATCGAGTCGGCGGACTCCATCGCTCACGACGCTGACCGCCTGCAACTCCACCTGCGCCATCAGTGCGTCACCCCCATCAGTACCTCACCCCGAGCACCCATCCCTCTTCGCCGACCACGGTTTCGTGGAGCGCCGGAGGAAGGCCGTCAAGCCGAAACAGCGGGTCGAGTTCGCCAGTGGCGTCGAGTTCACTCAGCCACTCGGCGACGCCTCGCACCTGCGCGGCGTCGCGCACCGGCTCCGTTGTCAGATCCAACGGCAACAGCGACGGCCAGACCTCTGCCACCACGATCGCTCCCGGCTCGACGCTGAACGGCCACACCGACAGCCGACCTCCGAATCGCTCCCGGAGCCGGACGATCATCGGGATCCCCAGCAGGCTCTGACTCCCGACCGCTCCCGCGCCGAGCAGTTGCCAGGACGAGAAGGGACGATGA
>DASQFE010000209.1:0-7044 GCA_035633295.1 Ilumatobacteraceae bacterium
TTCGAGTAGTGCACGAAGACGTCGTCGCCGTCGTCGCGAGAGATGAAACCGAAGCCCTTCTCGTCATTGAAGAACTTCACTGTACCTGTGGCCATTTCGGCTCCTTGTTGAAATCGGAGCCACCGTTGACTCACGTTTACGAACGTCAGACTAGTGACGTTTGTGCCATTGTCCACCGCGCCAGAGCGAGCGGCGTGGTCACACCGCCTGAGCGGCCGCCACGAGGCGACGCGGATCCACCGCCACGAACGGGTCGTGTCCGGTGATCGCGAGGCGGGCCAGGATGACCGATGCCATCGCCACGCCGACGATCCCGGCGAGCGTGAGGGCGATGTCGCCGACCCCGAGTCCGTAGCCGAGCCAGAGCCCGGCTTCGACCCAGGCAATGAGCCAGGTCGACGCCGCCACCCCGACGAGATCGCGGGTGCGACACGCCGACACGACCGCGGGCAACAGTTGGATGCCGTACGACAGCCCGACGGCGATCGCGGCGAGCGGCCAGCCGCCGAGGATCAGGAAGGGCAGCGGGATCATCCCGAGGCCGAAGAAGCCGAGGGACATCCCCGGGAGCGCCGAACGACCAACGGTGCCGACATACAGGATGGCCATCGATGCATACAGCACGAGCGAGATGGCAGAGACGGGTACGAGCGCCCACACCTCGGCGACGAGGCCGTACGTCAGCCACCATCCATTGATTGCAAGGCTGACCCCGATCCACACCGGCGACACACCCTCGACTCGTCGCGTGCGCGCCAGGCGACGGACCTGGGGGAACGCCATCCACGAGCCGAGGATGGTCGCCACGATGACGAGTGAGTTGAGGAAGATGTTCACGGAGTTCGGCCTGACGATTGTGTAAGTAGCTAAATTCGGTTAGTACCTTACACGATAGCGGGGCGTTACGCTGATGTCGTGTACGTCACATCCGGACACGACACCGAGATCCGACTCACCCTCGAAGCAATGGTTGACCTCGTGAATGCGCTCACCGATGCGCAACGCGGCGACACCGCCGACGTTCGTGACCTCCTTCACGCGCACGGATTCACGCGGGCGCGCGGAGCATCGGCTGCGTCGATTCGGCGAGTCGAATCGCAATTGACCCACATGCTCGGCACCCTGATGGCGCTCGCCACGGCCGACCGCGCCCCGACGGCGACGTGGATCAACGGCGAGCTGGCCGAGCGGCACATCACACCATCGCTCACCGCCCACGACGGTGCCGGGCTCCACATCCATTGGACCCCGACATCAGCGGCGTTCGACGAGCAGGTCGTCGCCGACATCCTGATGGCACTCGCCCAGGAGATCTGCGACCATGGAACCGATCGTTTCGGAACGTGCGCGGCGGTCGACTGCGACCGTCTCTTCTACGACGCAACCCGCAACGGATCGCGGCGGTTCTGTTCCAACCCTCGCTGCGCCAGCCGCACCCACACCGCCGACCACCGCGCCCGTCAACGCTCGACCTGAGCCGAAATTCGGAGTGAACCTTGCGGTCAACGCAAGGTTCACTCCGAATTTCAGTACACGAGACGACTTGCTTCGAGCCGCAGCACCTGATCCGCGCGGCGGAACGCAACGGTGCGATGTGAGACCGCGATCACGGTCATCCCTGCGTCGGCGAGGTTCGTCCAGAGCTGGACCTCCGTCTCGACGTCGAGCGCACTCGACAGGTCGTCGAGCACCACGAGCTCAGGCGAATGCACCAGCGCGCGAGCCGTTGCGAGACGTTGACGCTGCCCACCCGACAAGCGCAGGCCTCGAGGACCGATGAGAGTGTCGGCACCAGCCGGCATCGCGTCGATGTCGTCGGCGATCGCCGCCAGGCGAAGTGCCGTCGCCAGTTGCCCCGGATCGACCGGCCCGAGGCCGACATTATCTGCGACGCTGTCGGAGATCAGCTGGGGCACCTGCGACAGGAAGGCCGCATTCGGCGGCACGAAGAAGGCCGAGCGGTCGGCGACCTCTTCGCCGTTCCAGCGCACCGAGCCGCTCACGTCGGCCTGCCAGGCAAGCCCGAGCAATGCCCGCAGGAGCGTCGACTTACCGGCACCGACCGGGCCGGTGATCACGACAAACTCTCCGCGACGCACAGAGAAACCGACGTCGAGCAGCACCGGGCGGCCGGCATAGCCGACACTCAGGCCCACGACGTCGAGTCGATCGAGCGGGACGCGATCCGGCCGCACGACATCGGGGCGTGACCGGCTGTCGCCCGGATCAATCGGAAGGTGCCGTTGCCGGACGGTGTTGGTTACCTCATCGCCCGCGACGAGCTTGCTCATCCGGTCGAACGCAACGCCGGCCTGTTTACGACGAGCCAGGACCCGCCCGACCATTCTCGGCAGGAAGCTCAGCCAACCCAGATACGCGGTGAACAGCGCGAGCGTGCCCAGGTCGAAGCTGCCCGAAGCGATCGCTCCGGCGCTGACGAGCAGCACGAGGCCGAGCCCCACATCGGCGGCACCCTGGCTGAAGGCCTGCACGCCCTCCTCCAGTACGCGATCACGAACTGCGGTCTGCCGGCGACGATCAACGAGAACCGTGAGTCGTGCGATCATCGGCTCGGCGGCGTTGTTCACCTTCACCGTGGTGGCAGCGGCCATCACGTCGCCGAGGAGGCCGGTGACCTGCTCGGTCGCCGCTCGGTCGGCGGCGCGGTACTCCTTGATGCGCGAGTCGAGGACGCGCGTTGCGACGCCGACGCCGAGCAGGGGGATGATCAGGATCAGCGCGGCGGTCGGGTCGGCGGCGCCGAGAACGAATCCAGCGATCACCGTGAAAACGACCCCACCCGACACGTCGACCATGCCGTCGACGAAGTTGGCGACGTCTTCGGTGTCATCACGGAAGTGGGTGATCGCCGAGCCGGCGGAGCCGACCGGCTGGCCCGCATGGATGCCGCCGCTCGCCATCTGGGCGCTGAGCATGTTGGCGCGCAGCAGCGTCTGCATGTGGATCCACGCTTTGGTCCAAATGAGCGCGCCGTGGTGGATCGCCACCATGCGGATGGTCTCACTCACTGCGATGGCCGCCGCCCACCAGAGCGTCTCGTCGGTGTCGCCGGCCTCGAGTGCGCTGTAGCCACGGCCGAGGAAGTACCCCGTGATGGCGGGCATCATGAAGAAGACCACAAAGAGCGACCAACCCCACCAGAACTCACGTGGACGGTGTTGCGACACGCGCCAAGCGAGCTTCCACACGTTGTCGGTCGGCTCGGCAGTCGTGATCTCGGCCAGCGGGTCGGTGCTCACGATGTCACGCCCGATCCGATGTCACTCGCCGTCTCGGTGTCGCGTTCCTCATCCAGTGAGATCGTCAGGAGCTGAGCGAACCGGCTGTCATCGTCGCCGACCAGATCGGTGCGGTCACCGTGCTCGACGATGCGACCGTGGTCGAACACCACGATCTCGTCGACCGAGCGCAGCGTCGACAGCCGATGGGCGATCACCAGTGTCGTACGACCATGCATGAGTTCGACAACCGCAGCTTCGAGTCGCCGTTCGGTCTCGGGGTCGACACGAGCGGTCGCCTCGTCGAGCACCAGGAGGTCAGGGTCGCGCAACCACACCCTGGCGAGCGCGAGCAACTGCGCCTCGCCAGCCGACAGACCGCTACCGGCAGCTCCGAGAGCCCGATCGATGCCGGCATCGGCCAGCGCGTCGAGACCTACTCGACGCAGGGCACCGATCACGTCGGCATCGGTCGGCTCGTCGTTGAACAGCGTCACGTTGTCGCGCACCGTTCCGGCGAACAGCTCCACTTCCTGAGGGACGAGCGCCACGCGTCGCCGTAACTCGACGAGGGGGATCTCACCGATCGGAACGCCGCCGAGCGAGACGCCGCCGGAGGTCGGTTCGACGAGTCGCAACACGAGCCGGGAGAAGGTGGTCTTCCCACTCCCCGTGCGGCCAACGATGCCGACCGAGCGCCCGGCGGCGATTCGGATCGTGACGTTGCGCAGCACCGGGCGGTCGTCGCCGTAGTCGAAGTGCACGTCGTCGACGTCGATGGCGAGCGGCCCGAGCAGTGGGCTCGTGTCGCCCTCGTCGAGCACCTTGGGTTCCACCGCCAACAGGTCGGCCACGCGGACCATCGCTCCATTCGCCTTTTGTACCGTCTCGAGTTCGTGGACGACTTCCTCGAGTAGGCGGGCGATGAGCAGCACGTACTGGAAGAGCAAGAAGGCCGTGCCGATCGAGATGGTGCCGGCCGCCACGAGCACGGCACCGAGCACAAGGGCGATGACCCAGCCCGCGGCGACCGCCCCCTGAACGAACCACCACATCACGAGGAAGGCACGCTCACGACGGACCGCACTCGTCAGTGCGTCCTCGCTGTCCTCGACGAACCGCCAGGCGACATGGTCGGCGGCACCGTTTGCTCGCAGATCCTCCGCGGCGGTCAGCCGTTCCTCGATGCCGCCGTAGAGCCGTCCGAGCGAACCCATCTCGTCGGACGACTCCGAGACTGCCCGATGGCGGCTGCGAACGATGATCGCCAGCGCACACCCCACGTAGGCCGCCATGCCGAGCCCGAGGCGCCAGTCGAGCACGGTCAGCACGATGATGATCCCGCCGATGAGCATGGCGGCGCCGGCGGCCTTGGTGACGACGGTGCTGAGGAAGTCGGACACCGAGGTGATGTCGCCATCGACACGCTGGATCAGTTCCCCCGGCGTGTGGGTGCGGTGGAACTCGTGGTCGAGGCCGAGCACGTGGCGGGTCATCGTGAGACGCAGGTCGTTCGTCGTGCGCCATGCCTCCACCGTGGCAAGCCAGACGACGATGACGGCGAGGATCTGCGTGGCGACGGCGATCACCAGGAACAGGATCGCCAAGCGAGTGATGTCGGCGGTCGTCGTGCCTTCCGACGCAAGGTCGACGATTTCACGAACAATGAGCGGCCCGGTGATGAGCAGCGCCGAGTTGATCGCGACGAGCACGCCGAGTCCGGCCCAACGCCAGGCGTCGGGCCGCAGCAGCGCTCCGAGCGCGCTCCAGCGTGTACCGCTCGGCGCCGTCTTCGTGGCCATCGCACCAGTGTCGCCGGTGCCGCGGGTCGCGCCACCACACGTTTGCGGTCTTTGCGGACCCGACCCCAACAGACCGACCCGATCGCTGGCCGGGAATGTTTGCCGACGCAAGCAGGTTCATGCGGGTGATGGGTGTGCAACGACTCAACCACGCAGTGCTCTACGTGCGTGACGTCGAGCAGACCACTGAGTTCTATGCGGAGGTCCTCGGCTTCCGCGTGGTCACCTCGTTGCCCGGCGCAGCGTTCCTCCAGGCGCCGGACTCGACGAACGACCACGACCTCGGGGTGTTCCAGATCGGAGCGAGCGCTGCGCCGTCGGACGCCGGGCGGTCAACCGTCGGCCTGTACCACCTCGCCTGGGAGGTCGACACCCTCGGTGAGCTTCAGCGCCTCGCCGACGTGCTACGGGAACGTGGCGCGCTCGTCGGTGCCAGCGACCACGGCACCACGAAGAGCCTGTACGCGAAGGATCCCGACGGGCTCGAGTTCGAGGTCGTCTGGATCATCCCTGCACACCTGTTGACCGCCGACGACCTCGCGTCGCGGACATCGATCGGTGCACTCGACCTCCCGTCGGAAATCGAACGGTTCGGCCGCGACGAACCCGGCGGCATCGGCATCTCCCAATGAGACGCAGACGTGGCGTCTCAACCTCCCAACGAAAGTGACGTGACGACATGGACATCGACTTCTGGGTCGACCCTGGTTGCCCGTTCTGCTGGGCCACCGCACGATGGGCAGTCGACGAAGTGCAGCCGCACCGCGACATCGACATCACCTGGCGTCCCATCAGCCTGTTCTTCAAGAACGACCCTGATCCCGGGTCACCGTGGTACGAGGGTTCGAAGTTCACACACGGTCTGCTGCGGGTGATGGAGTCGGTGCGCACCACCGACGGCAACGACGGCGTGTTCAAGCTCTACTGGGAGTTCGGCAGCCGGATCCACCACGACAAGGAGTCGCCGTTCGATCCCGCAGACGCGCTCGCAACGGTCGGCCTCGACGCCGCGCACGCCGCGGCCTTCGACGACGAGTCATGGGATGATGTGATTCGCGCCGGGATGGATGCCGGACTCGAGTTGGTCGGCAACGACGTCGGCACTCCGATCATTGCGTTCGAGAATTCCGACGGCGTCAAGGCCGGATACTTCGGCCCGATCATCTCGCGCATTCCGTCGACCGAGAAGAGCGTTGCGATGTGGGATGCCCTCGTGACCATGATGGACATCGATTCGTTCTTCGAGCTCAAGCGAACCCGCAGCGAAGGCCCCCAACCGGGCAATCGTCCCCTTCCCCGCTGACGCATCCCTCCCAGAACCGTTTGCGTTGCAGTTTGGTTGGCCCGTCCCAACGGAAATGTCACGCAGACGGCTGTGGAGGGTGAGTTTCAGGTCAGTCGGCGCAGGCGGCGAAGAGACGGGCCTTGAAGGCCGCCTCATCAACCGCCCAGAGCACGCGGATGTTCGGATCGGGTCGACCGAAGCGGCGGTCGGGGATCGTGCAGCCTCGCGTCGGCCCGTCGAGGCCGACGACCAGCCACTCGTCAGTCGCCTCGGTGACGATCGAGTCGTCGAGTGCTACCGCCATGGCGATCGGGTCAGGGAGATCAAATCCTGCCAGCCCCGTGTCGATCGCGTACTGGTCGACGTCACCGTTGATGTCGATCGCGAACCTCCCGAGAGCGCCTACCCCTGCGAGTCGAGCCTGCTCGTCGGGGGTCATCACGGCAAACAGGCGGGAGATGTTCCAGCCGATCATCGTCTTGGCTCCCGATGCTGCGAACACCACCGTCGCCGCTTCCGGGTCGGCCCACACGTTGTACTCACCGAGCGCATCGACGTTGCCGACACCATCGGGCGAACCGGCCATCAGATAGGTGTGGCCGAACTTCGTCAGGAGGTCGGGATCGACCCCGAGTGCCGCGGCGATGTTCGTGAGCGGTCCAAGTGTGACGAGGTCGTGGCGTCCCGGCTCGTCGGACGCGATCCGCAGCAGTGCGCC
>DASQFE010000210.1:0-2968 GCA_035633295.1 Ilumatobacteraceae bacterium
CCGCCTGGGATCGCACGGTCGAGATCAGCCAGAACACCCCGAACCTCGACGGCGCGACCGTCTTGACCAAGCCGCCCACCGATGGCGCCTACACCAACGAGATCGTGGAGGCGGCATGGGCGATGCTCGCCGACCAAGGTCTCGACCTCTTCGGCCCCGACTTCGCTCCCATCGAGGTCACCTTGAACGAGGGCGGCGAGTGATCGTTCGCTGACCTCCTGATCACCTGGAGTGGATCCGTCCGGGAGTTTCGTCGAACGCCGCGAGACCCCCGGACGGAACCTGCCAGCGCCTGTTCGGATTGCAGTCCGAGCAGGACCTGTGCGCTAGCTTCTCGATCGCTCACGTAGCGGGGCTGGATCCGCGTGAGGCACGGCCGCGGCCGTGTGGGAAATGCACTGGCATCCGCCGGTGTGAACCGACGCAGGGAGATCAAGAGTGTTTGCAAGCATTGTCGCCGCTGAAGGCGGCTATCAGGAGTTCGTCCTCGGCAGCAGCGAGATGCTGGTGCTGTGGCTCTCGGTCGCCGCCGCGCTCATTGCGATCGCGGTGGGGTTCGTCCTGATGCGGGGGGTCCTCGCGGCGGAACAGGGCACGCCCAAGATGATCGAGATCGCGTTGGCGATCCAGGTCGGTGCTGCCGCCTATCTCCGCCGGCAATTCAAGACCATCGCCGTGATCATGATTCCGGTCGCAGCGATCGTGTTTCTCACGTCCACCAAGATCGTCGAACCGGACGGGGTCGTCGCACTCACGAGGGCCCAATCGGGTCTCTTCCGGACCCTCGCGTTCATCGCCGGTGCATTCCTGTCCGGGTTGACCGGATTCATCGGCATGACGCTGGCCACCCGCGGCAACGTTCGTACCGCTGCTGCCGCGAAGTCGGGTTCGCTCCCCGCCGCCCTCAAGGTCGCATTCCGCACCGGCGGCGTCGCTGGCATGTTCACCGTGGGCCTCGGCTTGCTCGGCGCCACGCTCATCATCCTGCTGTTCCAGAACACGAGCTCGGCCATCCTGGTCGGCTTCGGGTTCGGCGGCTCGCTGATCGCACTGTTCCTACGCGTCGGCGGTGGCATCTTCACCAAGGCCGCCGACGTCGGCGCCGACCTCGTCGGCAAGGTCGAGGCGGGGATTCCCGAAGACGACCCCCGCAACCCGGCCACGATCGCCGACAACGTGGGCGACAACGTGGGCGACTGCGCCGGCATGGCCGCCGACCTGTTCGAGTCGTACGAGGTCACCCTCGTCGCCGCGATCATCCTGGGTGTGCCGGCGTTTGCTGCAATCGGCGCGAACCCCGCCCTCGGACTGGTCTTTCCGGTCGCTGCCCGTGCCGTCGGCGTGATCGCTTCCATCGCCGGTGTGTACGCCGTGCGCGCCAAGGAAGGCGAGACCAACGCTCTGAAGCCGATCAACCGTGGGTTCCTCACGGCCGGAATCATCACCGTGGTCGGCACGGCGCTGATTGCGCTCCTCTATGTCGGCAACGACAACGACAACGAGGGTTGGAAGTGCTTCGGCGCCGTCGTGATCGGCCTGGTCCTCGCCCAGGTGGTGAGCCGGCTCACCGAGTACTTCACGGGTACCGAGCACGGCCCGGTGCAGGAGATCGCCGCGGCGACCAGAACCGGTCCCGCCACCACGGTGTTGTCCGGCACGGCGTCGGGCATGGAGTCATCCGTCTACGCCATCATCGCCATCGCCATCGCCATCGGCACGGCCCTTGCGCTCGGCGGCGGCAACCTGCAGTTCTCCTTCTACCTCGTTGCCCTCACGGGCATGGGCATGCTCGCCACCACCGGTGTGATCGTGTCGGAAGACACGTTCGGGCCGGTCGCCGACAACGCCGCAGGCATCGCCGAGATGTCGGGCGAGTTCGAGGGCGAGGCCGAAAAGATCATGGTGAGCCTCGACGCCGTGGGCAACACCACCAAGGCCGTCACGAAGGGCTTCGCCATCGGTTCGGCGGTCATCGCCGCAGTCGCCATCTTCGCCAGCTACATCGAAACCGCCGCCAACGAGACCCTGCCGCGGGAAATCGTCGAAGGCCTGAACGGCACTGCTCGCGGGGTGTTCGACGCCATCCCGATCAACGTCGCCGACCCGAAGGTCTTCATCGGCCTGCTGATCGGTGGCTCGGTGAGCTTCCTGTTCTCAGCGCTCGCCATTCGTGCGGTCTCCCGCACCGCCGGCGTGGTCGTGCAGGAGGTGCGCAACCAGTTCGCCGACGGCAAGATCATGTCGGGGGAGCGCCTCCCCGACTACGGCCCGGTCATCGACATCTGCACCAAGGCCTCGCTTCGTGAACTCGCCACGCCGGCACTGCTCGCGGTACTCACCCCGGTGATCATCGGCTTCGGCATCGGTTACACGGCGCTTGGCGCCTTCCTCGCAGCGGTCATCCTCACCGGTCAGTTGATGGCCAACTACCTGTCGAATGCGGGTGGTGCGTGGGACAACGCGAAGAAGTACATCGAGGACGGCCATGAGGGTGGCAAGGGTTCCGAGTCGCACAAGGCAGCCGTCATCGGCGACACCGTGGGTGACCCGTTCAAGGACACCGCCGGCCCGGCGCTCAACCCGCTGATCAAGGTGATGAACCTCGTGTCGCTGCTGATCCTGCCGGCGATCATCGCGCTGTCGAACATCGACGAGGAGAATCCGATCGTGTCGAGCCCGAAGCCGGCTGGTCTGGCGATTGCCGGGGTGTCGCTGGTGGTGCTCATCGGCGCCGTTGCCTACTCCAAGCGCTCCGCCGACATGGTCGTCGAGCCCACCGTGCCAGACCAGGAACTCGCGTCCCATTGAGGTGCTGGCGTTCTCGTGAACTCGTTGCGGAATAGTTCCGCAACGAGTTCACGAGAAGCGAGTCAGGAGTGGGCAGCGTCAGCGACGGCGAGCGCGGCGTCGAGAATGGCGAGGCCGTCGCGCACGAGATCGTCGGGGCTGTTGCACGGTGGGACCACGT
>DASQFE010000211.1:0-1640 GCA_035633295.1 Ilumatobacteraceae bacterium
GTCCTCGTCGGGAGTCTCGCCGCTCGTGCCGATGGCGCCGACGACCTCGCCGTCGACGACCAAGGGAATGCCACCGGTCAGGGCGACCGCACCGTGAAGTGCGAGAGCACCGAGTCGCCCGCCGCTGACCTGGGCCTCGATGTCGCGGCTTGGCCGCACGAAGATGGCGGCGGTGCGGGCCTTGTCGATCGCAACCTGGGAGCTGGCTGCTTGGGCGTTCTCGGTGCGGCCCATCAACAGCGTGTTGCCCCACGGGTCGACCACGGCGATCACCACCCGGCTGCCTTGGGCCCGTGCCGCTTCGAGTGCGTCCGCCATCACCTCCGTGGCGCCGGCGAGATCGAGGACTCTGCGTGACCTGGTCATGGGCATGGTTGAACTCCTTGCGCCGCAGGATGCGGCAGTCGTGGACCACGAGCGGCGGTGATCGCCGCCCAGATGGCTGTGTCGGTTGCGATGAACAAAACGTCTCGATCGGCACCGCCGAACGTGAAGTTGACGGTGCCCGGCAGGTGGATCTCTCCGATCAGGTTCCCCACGGGGTCGAAGATCTGGACGCCGGCAGAGGACGATGCATAGACCCGGCCGGCATCGTCGACCTTGATGCCGTCAGGGAATCCTGGCGACGTGACGGCGAACAACCTGGCGTTGGTGAGGCGCCGGCCGTCGGAGACGTCGAAGGCGATGACGTGGTGCGGAAGGTGTACGTGGTAGCTGCCGGGCTCCTGGTTGGCGCCGCTGTCGGTGATGTACAGCGTGGTCTCGTCAGGCGAGAAGGCCAGGCCGTTCGGCTTGACGAACGAGTCGGCCACCACCGACATCCGGCCCGTCGCCGGGTCGTAGCGGTACACGAAGTCGCCGATCTGCGCGGCGGCCTTGAACCCTTGCAGGTACCCGTACGACGGATCGGTGAACCAGATGGTGCCGTCACTCTTCATGACGACGTCATTGGGCGAGTTGAGCCGCAAGCCCGCCCACTCGTCGACGATGGTGTCGACCGTGCCCGACGTCGGATCGACGCGGCTGATGCGGCCGTGATGCGACGAGTCGCCCTGCTCGCACACCACGAGGTGGCCGCGATGGTCGAGGCACATGCCGTTGGCGGCGTGAACGTCGACCTCGATCGTGATGAGCCGTTCGGATCTGATCGGAAAACGCTTGCCGTCGAGCGCGAGTCGCTTGATCGCCACCAGCGGTCGACGAGGCGTCGAGAACCGAGGAAGCGTCGTGAAGTACAACGCATCCTCAACAGGCGCATAGACGAGGCCCTCGTGGGCGTCGGTCGCGATGACCTCAGTGAGCTGTGGATCCGGCCCGAGTACCGCCTCGAACGACGGGTCATGCACGACGAATGCGGTCGGTCGAATCATGCGGGTGGGATGAGGTCAGCGGAACCGAATGCGACACCGAAGCGCACGCACCAGACGACCACGGTCGAGTACCGGTCGAGATCGACATCGGTCGGGATCTCGAAGTTCTGTGGTCCGACGTTGCCCTTGAGGTCACCGAGGTCCACGAAGTCGGCGCCCAGTTGGTCGACCGAAGCGTCAGGGGCGGCGGAGGACAGGTAGACGTTCAGATCCGGGCCGTTGTCGGTCTCGAAGTCCTCGAAGCGCAGGAAGCGCTGCGTGGATCCGTCG
>DASQFE010000212.1:0-4199 GCA_035633295.1 Ilumatobacteraceae bacterium
AGAGCTTCTGGTCGTCCTTGCCCAACGCGGCAACGAGGTCGGCGGGAGCACTCGGAATCAACGATCCGAGCCGAGACAGCGAGCGCCCCGGCAGCACGTACGAGGCTCCACCGTTGATCCACCACAGCAAGCCGTACGCAGGATTGAACGGCTGGCTCGATGCGAACGAGTCGGCCAACCAGTCGGTGCCGAGTCCGGGCTGCGTGCCGTCGAGCACGGTCTGGCCGATCGCGGTCAGGTCGGTCGCGGTCGCCCGCAGACCGATCGGGGCGTACGCGCCCGACCGGCGCTCGTAGAACCTTGCCGTCGCCGCGCCGGCCGGATCGAAGAGCCAATCGCCCGCGACATCGCCGAGTGTGCGGCCAGTGGTCGTCGTCACGACGTCGAACAGCGCCGCGAACGCACCGCTGTAGTTCCACGACTCGCCCGGCGCGGCGATCACGGCGAACGTGTCGTCGAGCCCGCTCGTCATCGACAGCAGGTGCCGGACCGTCACTGCATCGGTAACGCTCCCCGGTGCCCAGGTCGTTCCGAGCACGGAATCGATCGTCGTGTCGAGCGCGAACAGACCGTCGGCAACGGCTCGGCCGACGAGGAGCGACAGCACGCTCTTCTGCGCCGAGGCGATGTCTCTCGCGTACCCGGCGTCGGTGCGATACCACTCGTGCACGACCGCACCGGCCTCCACGATGCGAAACGCCTCGGTGCCCGTGCCGGCGAGGAAGCTGTCGAGCCCGCCGAAGTCGGCGCCCGACCACGGCTCGATCGTCGACGGAGGCGCCGATGGCTCGGCACCCGCCGGGTTGGACGGCACGGTGGACGGTACGGCAATCGTCATGTCCGGCGTTGTCACGGACGGCGGGGATTCGGTCGATCGGGTCGACCCCGGCGTGGAGCGATCAGCGGATTCGGAACCGGTGCGCTGGCACGACGCCAACATCGTCATCGATGCACCGAGCGAACCGAGGAGAAGGCTTCTGCGCGACACCATGATGATGTTGTACCCGCCGACTCTGTGAACTCCGTAAGCGTCGTCGGATCAGTCGCCCGCCGTCAGTTCGGCGGCGAGGTCGGCGACTGACCGGATGCGTTCGAAGTCGGCGCCGGCGTGGTCGTCGTAGGGGTCGAGCAGGATCGGGTGCAGGCCGGCCGCTGACGACGCGGCGATGTCCATCGTCACCGAATCGCCGACGTACGCGATCCGAGAACGATCGAACTCCGCGAAGTGCGGGAGCGCATGGTCGAAGATCGCCGGATCAGGCTTGGCCACGCCGACGACATGACTGTCGACGATGCACCGCATCTCGATGTGCTCACCAGCGCCGATCTGGGCGATGTGACGCACCAGCATCCCCTCGATCTGTCCGCTGGCGTTCGAGACGACACCCATCGGCACGTTCGCTGACGCGAGTGCATCGAGTGCCGTCCGAGTCTCTGGGATCACCCATCGCCACAGCGGTGCGTGGCGAGTCTGGTCGAGCAGCGCTGCCGCCTCACCGACCTCGTGGTCGGGCGCCCCGACCGATCGGACGTACGCCTCGTTGTACACGTCCCAGCTCGCCTCGTCGGCAACGGCGTCAGACTTCGCCTTCATCCCGGCGTAGTGGGCACGGCGATGCGCGTCGATCGACGGGTCACCGCCGAAGTAGGCCAGGAGTGGGCCGAGCACCGTTGGGTCCGGCAGCACGAGCACGCCGCCCGCGTCGAACAGGACGGCATCGAATCGAGGCATCGACGAGTAGCCGCTCAGCCGAGCTTGTCATGCAGGAAGGTGGTCACCTGCGGCCAGATCTCGGCGACCTTGGCCTCATCCTGGGTGCCGAGCGCGTTGTGCGGCGCCATGAACGCGTGGCCGGTGCCGAGGTGCACCGTGATCGACGCATCCTTGCCGAGCGCAATCAGCTCCTCTTGGAGGTGCATCGCTGCCGACGGGGGGAAGAAGTCGTCGTGCTCGGCCATGTGGCCTTGAATCGCCGCTTCGATCTTGGAGTAGTCGGGCTGGCTGTCACCCTGGGGGAATCCGTAGAACGGCACCGCGGCCTTCACCTTGTCGGGGCGCAGGGCGGCGAGGATGAACGTGAGCATGCCACCCATGCAGAATCCGACGACTCCGATGCCGTCACCGGTGGTGGCGTCGTGGTCGGCGAGGAAGTCGACAGCGCCACTCATGTCGCGTCCCGCACGATCCGGCGGCATCGAGTTCATCAGTTCGGCTGCACGGTCCATCTCGGTGTGACCGGCCAGATCGCCGTGGTACAGGTCGGGCGCCAATGCGACGAAACCGGCTTGCGCGAGACGGTCGGCCATCTCCTTGGTGCCCGAATCGAGACCCCACCACTCCTGGACGACGATCACGCCAGGCCCGCTCCCGCCGTCGGGCAGCGCCAGGTAGCCCGACGCATTCGAACCGTTGCTCGCAAACTCCACGATCTCTGCCATGGCACAAGGGTAGATCCTTCCGACGACCTGCCATACGATCGCAACATGACTCAGCTTGATGACCGCGCCTCGGCGGTCCAACCCTCTGCTCTCCTCGGCGACGCCTACGCCAACGACCGCTCCCGGGTGTTTCACTCGTGGTCGGCGCAGGGTGCGCTCGACCCCACGGTGATTGCCGGTGCGCTCGGCTCGAAGTTCTGGGACGACAGGGGCACGACCTGGATCGACTTCACGAGCATGCTCGTCAACATGAACCTCGGGCACCAGCACCCGAAGATGATCCAGGCAATCAAAGACCAGGCCGACACGCTGTGCATGGTCGCCCCGCCGTTCGCCAACGACCAGCGCAGCGAAGCAGCCCGCCTCATCGTCGAGAAGGCCAATCGTGATGGCGCCGGCGGGCATTTCGAGAAGGTGTTCTTCACGAACGCCGGCGCCGAAGGGGTGGAGAACGCGGTCCGGCTCGCCAAGGGTTACACCGGCCGGATGAAAGTGCTGTCGGCGTACCGCAGCTACCACGGCGGCACGGCCCTCACGGTCGGGCTGACGGGTGAGCCGCGGCGCCTGGAGAACGAGCCGTCGGTTCCCGGTCTCGTGAAGTTCTGGGGGCCCTACGCCTACCGGTCGGCGTTCTACTCCGAATCACCCGAACAGGAGACCGAACGGGCGCTGGCCCACCTGCGCGAGACGATCCTCGTCGAGGGGCCGAACAAGATCGCCGCCATCGTCCTCGAGTCGGTGGTCGGCACCAACGGCATTCTCGTCCCCCCGCCCGGCTACCTCGAGGGGCTGCGAGCGCTGTGCGACGAGTTCGGCATCATCTGGATCGCCGACGAGGTGATGGCCGGATTTGGTCGCACCGGGCAGTGGTTCGCCTGGCAGAACTGGGATGCACAGCCCGACCTCATCGCCTTCGCGAAGGGCGTCAACTCCGGCTACATCCCGCTCGGCGGTGTGGTCATCTCCTCCGACATCGCCCACGCATACGACGAGCGAGTGTTCCCGGGCGGGCTCACCTACTCCGGGCACCCGCTGGCGTGCTCATCAGCCGTCGCCAGCATCGGCATCTTCGAGGAGGAGGGGGTACTCGCACAGGCCCGTCACCTCGGCGACGACATCATCGGGCCGGCACTGCGCGACCTCGCCGATCGTCATCCGAGCGTCGGCGAGGTTCGGGGTCTCGGCGTGTTCTGGGCAGTCGAACTCGTCACCGATCAGGCCACCCGAGAGCCGGCTCCGCCTGCCACGGTCGCTGCGGTCGTCGCCGAGTGCAAGCGCAACGGCATGTGGCCACTGTCGGCAGCGAACCGAATCCACGTCGTGCCGCCGTGCAACAGCCCCGACGATCTCGTGCGCGATGGCCTCGCCATCCTCGACGCCGCCCTCAGCGTCGCCGACGCCGCCACGGCCTGACTCGCTTCTCGTGAACTCGTTGCGGAACTCTTCCGCAACGAGTTCACGAGAACGTCAGCACCTCAGTGAGAGGCAAGTTCGTTGTCGGTGACGGTGGGCTCGACGACCATGTCGGCGGAGCGCTTGGAGTAGGCAACGGCGCCGATGAGCACGACGAGCGACACGCCGGCAATCGCCAGACCGGCGGGCTTCGGGCTCGACACGATCGGATTCTCCTCGTCGATATTCGACAGCGCGATGATCGCCGGCAGGATCAACAACGACACGAGGTTCATCACCTTGATGAGCGGGTTGAGCGCCGGGCCGGCGGTGTCCTTGAACGGGTCACCCACGGTGTCGCCGATCAC
>DASQFE010000213.1:0-3617 GCA_035633295.1 Ilumatobacteraceae bacterium
GGACGTAGGTGCGTCCCTTCGGTTTCGGGGCGAGGGTCTGGACAGCCTCGCCGCATCCGTAGCCGTGCAGGACGAGCACGGCGAGCCCAACACCCAGCAGCGGTACGGTGAGCAGCACCCAGGTTTCCTGGCGCGACACGACAGCCAGGATCCGCTTGATGAGTTCGGTCACGAGCACCGCCGTCGTCGCACCGAGCACACCCCCGAGCACGCCCCCGACAGCGAAACGGGTCACTCGTTGCATGGCACTTCCAGATTCGGCGTCGGTCGACTCGATCACACTGCCAGCCGAAGATTCACCCACGCCTCACTTTTGCACGCCTCAGCGACCGGATCTTCGATGCCGCCATACACGGCGCGCAGCGTTTCCGATCGCATCGCTGTTCCGTGCCAGATCGAGTCAGCGTGGACGCCTGCAGGCCTCAATCGGTGGGATTGCGTTTGGGAACCCAACTGAACACGGTCGCGATCGGTCGGCCGTCGGCGATGCCCCGAGCGGTCTCGTAGAACAGCCTCATGACGACGATGTCGATGATCGGGATGGCGATCAATCCGACACCGAACTCCATGCTCAAGCCGAGCGCAACGCCGTGCCAGGGCACGACGAGCCCGAGCACGACCAGTACCACACCGACCACACCGCCACCGATGAGGAGGATCGAGCGCCTTACGGTCGAACTCGGTCGCACTCCGAGCGCCACCGCTCCGGCGAACCACATCGCCGCGCCCAGCTCGACCCCGAGCGCACCGATCTGTTCGGTCGTCGGCCGCTCGGCCAGCACCGCGGAGATCACCGCCAGCCCCAAGCCCACGACGATGAGCGCAACGGGCACAACGATCGTGAGCGCCGACGCCGAGCAACGCAACACGTAGAGCGCAACGTCCCCAGTGCTGTTCGTCAGCCCATCGCGGTTGCCATCTGTCTCGGGTTCCATGAGCACACCATCGCACAGCCACAGCCAGCGCTCCCCGACGAGCCCAAGTAGTTCAGAGGTGGATCGGTGTCCATGTGGACGCGTCCGCGAGAACGCCCTTCTGGTGAGGAAACTCGAGCTCGTCGAGAGCCCAATTGCACCTTGTGCCGGTTCTGTTGCGTCCGCGCTTGCTGTGCGTTTACGAACTACCAGCTAGATGTGCCGGGGAGCGGGATCTGAACCCGCACTCCACGTGTGTGGAAGGGGGCGTTAAGGGCTCTGATCTGGTTCTATAAACGTGTCTCGTCCGTCGACGACAGCAGCGCGAATCCGGCCAGCAGACCAGCGATTGCCGAGTGCCAACCTGCCGACGAGGCGACATCGAAGTCGAGCGACCACAACCTGCCGTCCATCGGGTGCGCAGTCTGCCACAGGCCGAACGTGCGGCCGCCGGGGAAAGTAGCTTGACCGCTGTGCAGATGCTCCGCTGTCCCCGATGCCGGGGTGTCACCGTGCTCGAGACGCTCGATTGCCCCGGCTGCGGGTTGGCAGTGGGCGTTCACCCGCCGACGCTCACGATGCGCGAGGCGACTCGTGACGGCGTCAGCATCGACAGCCGATCCTGGGCTCCCTGCTCGAACCGCGACTGGCGGTGCAACTGGCTCGTCGCCGACGACGCCGGAGCGGCCCGTTGCCTGTCGTGCCGGCTGAACCGTCAGCGACCAGACGCCTCGGACACGATCGCGCTCGAGAAACTCGCCGACGCCTCGCGGGTGATGCGCCGTCTCCTCATTCAGCTCGCCGAGCTCGGGTTGCCCGTCGAGCCGTTCTACGAACGCGAGGGTGGCCTCGCATTCGACCTGCTGTCGTCGAACTCGGGGCAGGGTCGAGTCACCATTGGCCACGCCAACGGTGTCATCACGATCGACCTGATCGAGACGCTCGACGACTACCGCGAGGCGTTGAGGATCCGGCTACGAGAGCCCTACCGCACGATGCTCGGGCACTTCCGCCACGAGGTCGGTCACTACTACCAGTGGATCCTGGTCGAGCAGACGGACTGGATCGATGAATGTCGCCAACTCTTCGGCGACGAGCGGGCGTCGTACACCGAGGCGCTCGACCGGCACTACCGGGAGGGCGCCCCGGAGGGTTGGGAAGCCTCGTTCATCTCCGAGTACGCGACGATGCACCCGTGGGAGGACTTCGCCGAGTCGTTCGCCCACTATCTCCACATCACGGACTCGTTGACCACAGCTGCCGCAGGCGGTCTGGTGTTGCAGGCGAGCCGTGTCGACGGCCTCGTCGATGCCGACATCGCACCCCGGCGCTCGTATCAGGGTGTCTCGACGAGCGACATGCTCACCGACTGGCAGTGGTTGTCGCTGCTGTTGAACCGCGTCAACCACGCGATGGGTCGCAGCGACTTGTACCCGTTCACGCTCACCGAGCCGGTACGTATCAAGCTCGATTTCGTGCATCGGGTGGTGCAGGACGTCGCCAATCGCAACGCCGGCGAACCGGTACTCGCCTGCAAGCCGAGGACGCATACGTAGCGACGAGCTACCTGGCGGTGTCGCAGCTTCGGGTTCGGCGCGGGCAGCCGCTCACACGACCCGGCTACTACGGCACGCGGACCACGAGTGCGCCGGGCCGCACCCGAACGCTCAGTCGACTCCCGGGCGTGACGAGGTCGCCGTCGATCTGGCGTCTTCGAACGTGGCCGGTCGCGATCTCGACCTGGGATCCGCGGAAGCGGATGCGCGAGGGATCGGTGTCGGAACCGGTGCGGGTGATGATGCCGGCGGCCGTGCGGATCCAGTCCGCCGGTGAGGACGGGTCGATGACGAGCACGTCGAGCAACCCGTCGTCAGGTCGAGCCTCGGGCACGAGCACCAGCCCGGCGACCAGCATCCCGACATTGGCGACAAGGACCGTACGGCCGGCCAACCGCTGTTCGGGGCCGCCGTCGACCGAGATACGCAACTGCATCGGCTTCGAGCGCAGCCCGAGCGCGCCCTCGATCGCGTACGCCCCCCAGCCGAGCCGGCGCTTACGCGCCTCTGGTGCGGCCATCATCTCGGCGTCCCATCCTGTCCCCGACATCACTGCGCTCACCCGCCGCTCACCACGACCGAGGTCGACGCCGAGCAGATCGATGACCCGATCACGACCGGTGAACGCGACGGCAGCGGCTTGGGCCAGGTCGAGCGGCACGCCGAGGTTACGGGCGAGGAGATTCCCGGTTCCGCCCGGCAAGATCCCGAGCGGAACCCCGGTCCCTTCGAGCGCAGCAGCAACACCGATCATCGTGCCGTCGCCACCCCACACCACGATCAACTCGGCACCGGCAGCAACTGCCCGGCGAGCTTGGCCCGGACCCGGGTCATCGGCGGACGTCTCGATCCACTGCGGCATGTCGTGCCCCGCCGCCTCTACGAACCCGGCGAGGCGCGCCTGCGCCTGGTCGCGATCGCCGACTTTGCCCGGATGGACGATGACGACGGCAGACATCGCCAGAACCGTAATACGGGCATATCGACACGACGTCTCATGTCGTGCGCGTCATCGGGCGCACTGCCCGCAACCCGAGTTGCGAAAGCCGGTGACGCAGGCGCCTCGACCATTCGGCATCCCACACGGGGGACTCCCTCTGCGGCACGCTGTTCCAACCCCTATCGACACCAGCGAACGATCGCCACC
>DASQFE010000214.1:0-4252 GCA_035633295.1 Ilumatobacteraceae bacterium
ACGTCACATCGAGCGGGCGGCGTTGTCGAACCTCGTGTACTGGCCGAGGAAGACGAGCCGCTTGGTACCGATCGGGCCCGAGCGATGCTTCGAGACGATCACCTCGGCCGAGCCCTTGTCGGGCGACTCGGGGTTGTAGACCTCGTCGCGATACAGGAACATCACCACGTCGGCATCCTGTTCGAGCGAGCCCGATTCACGCAGGTCGGCGAGCATCGGACGCTTGTCGGAACGCGACTCCAGGTTTCGGCTGAGCTGGCTGAGCGCAACGATCGGCACCTCCAACTCACGTGCGAGTACCTTCAGGTTTCGGCTGATCTCGCTGACCTCGAGCTGGCGATTCTCCGAGCGCCCGCTGCCGCTCATCAGCTGCAGGTAGTCGATCATGATCAACGCCAGTCCGCCGTGCTGGGCCTTGATGCGTCGCGCTTTGGCGCGGATCTCCATCACCGTGACCTGCGGGTTGTCGTCGAGGAACAGCGGCACTTCCAAACGGCCGACCGCAAGACCGATCTTCGACCAGTCGCTCTCGCTGAGCTTGCCGGTGCGCAGTTTCGTCGAGTCGACCTTGGCCTCGCTCGCCAGGATGCGCTGCGTCAGTTCCGAGTGTCCCATCTCGAGCGAGAACACGAGCACCGGCTTGGCCGAATGCTTCGCAATATGTGTTGCCATGCCCAGTCCGAACGACGTCTTTCCCATCGCCGGGCGGGCGCCGACGATGTTGAGGGTACTCGGCTGCAGACCCGACAGGAGTTCGTCGAGATCGTCGTAGCCGGTGGCCGCACCCGTGATCGTGTCGCCGCGCTCGTAGTTCTCCTCGAGTTGATCCATCGTCTCGTTGAGGAGTTCCTGGATCTTTCGCGTCGAATCGACCACACGATCCTCGGCCACTTCGAACATCTTCGACTCGGCGAGGTCGACGGCCTTGATGACGTCGTCGGGCTCACTGAAGGCGAGGTCGGTGATCTCGCCGGCGGTTTGGATCAGACGGCGCAGCAATGCAGTGTCCATCACGATGCGGGCATAGTGCTCGGCACCGGACACCGACGGTGTGGCATTCTGCAGGTCGTTCAGTCGCTCGATGCCACCGATTTCGTCGAGCAGACCGTGGCGGCGCAGTTCGTCGGCAACGGTGACCACGTCGACGGGACCCGACGACGAATACAGCGACCGGATCGAGTCGAAAACCTGCTGATGGGCAGGGCTGTAGAAGTCACGGACGTTGAGCCCGGCCTCGCCCACGAGGCCAATGGCGTCACGCGACAACAGCAGTGCGCCAAGCACTGACTCCTCGGCCTGCAGGTTGTGGGGAGGAATGCGTCCGCCACGGCTTGTGGCACTGCCACTGCGCTCAGTGCGGTTCGTTCCGAGTTCTCGATCAATCGACATGGGGATGCCACTCTCTCAGGGGTTTCCTGTGTAATGGAAGGGGAACAACCCTGGGTCTTGCCTGTTGAGGGCTTGTGGACAACCGCTGAATCCTGTGGACCCGTGGGGTGTGCATAACCTGTGGGCAAACGCGCCGAGCTAGCGTCTTCATCCGTGCAGAGTGATGTCGTACCTGGCCCGCGCCAGGTGATGATCAGCTGGTCGCGACGACGTCGATGGTGATCGGGAACGACACGTCGTTGTGCAGTGATGCCGTCACCGTGTGCTGGCCGACGGTCTTGATCACGTCGACGTCGATCTGACGACGATCGAGCTCGATGTCGGTCTGCTCGTGGACGGCGGCAACGACGTCGGCCGACGTGATCGAACCGAAGAGCTTGCCCTCCGGGCCGGCCTTGGCCGACACCTTGATCACCTTCGGCACGAGCGTGCTGGCAATGGTGGTCGCTGCCTCGCGGGCGCTGGAGTCGCGCTGATCGCGAGCCTGGCGCATCTGGCCGGCCTGCGCAACTGCGCCATCGGAGGCAGCAAGGGCGTGGCCCTTCGGGAACAAGAAGTTGCGCGCGTAGCCGTTAGTGACCTCGACGATGTCGCCACGCTTGCCGAGGCCATCGAGATCAGAACGAAGAATGACCTTCATGTTCAGGCCTCCTCAGTCTCAGCAGCGGCGTCGATCGAGGTCTCGACGTCATCGATCAACTCGTCGTCGACGACGTTGGCGTTGTCGTTGACACTGTCGCTCAAGCTCGTCTCTCGATCGCGGCCTCCGTCACGGCCACCTTCGCGGCCTCCGTCACGGCCGCGGCCACCGGTGCGGGTCGAAGCGACACGCTTGGCGTACGGGAGCAACGCCATTTCACGGGCAACCTTGACGGCGTTGGCGATCTCACGCTGCTGCTGCAGCGTGTTGCCGGCAACACGCCTGTTCTTGATCTTGGCGCGATCGCTCATGAAGCGGCTCAGGAGATCGACGTCCTTGTAGTCGATGAACTCGACCTTGTCGATGACCAGGACGCTGGTCTTCTTCTTGAACTTCCGGGGGTTGAGGTCACGGGCGCTGCGCGCCTTGTTCTTCTTGCTTGCCATGATGTTTCTGGTGCTTCCTTACGAGTGGTGATTCAGATCGATGGTGGTCAGAACGGCTCTTCGTCGCCGTAGACGGGATCGGGTGCTCGGCTGGCGCCACCGCCACCGCCGCCGGTGCGGGCTGCGGCATCGTCGCGGCTGATGCGCTCGATCTGCACCTGCGCCCAGCGAAGGCTCGGGCCGAGTTCATCGGCGATCACTTCGGTGACGTTGCGCTTCTCGCCCTCTTTGGTGTCGTACGAGCGTTGCTCGAGTCGACCGGTGACGATGACGCGGTTGCCCTTGTTGATACTGGCCGCCGCGTTCTCGCCGAGGTCGCCCCACGCGACGATGTTGAAGAACGACACCTGTTCCTGCCACTCGCCATTGACCTGGTAGCGACGGTTGACGGCCAGCCCGAAGCTGGCGACGCCGCGGCCACCGGTGGTGTAGCGGAGTTCAGGATCTTTGGTGACGTTACCGACCAGGGTGACGCTGTTTTCCGATGCCATGTGATTCCCCTTTGTGTGGCTGTTGCCGCTCAGGCGACAACGACTGCCATGCCCCGGCGCTCGGCCTCGGCCTCGGGCAGTCGGATGAGCTTGTGACGGACCACATCGTCCGCGAGACGGAGCGTGCGCTCGAGTTCGTCGAGTGAGCCGGCGGGTGCGACCAGCTCGGCGACCAGGTAGTAGCCGGACGGCTTCTTGTTGATCGGGTAGGCGAACTGACGCTTTCCCCACCAATCGATCTTGCCGTGGAGCTCGCCACCAACGGCGACAACGCCGTCGGTCACCGTCTTCATCCAGGCCTGCGCCTTTGGGTCATCGACGTCGCCGTCGATGATGATCATCAATTCGTATGCACGCTTCATGCGTGTTTCCTCCCTTCGGATCCCCCACGACTGCTTGATGACAGCGACGTGGCGGGAGCCCCGGTATGGGGCAGGGCCAATATGGACGTGCCAACCCTATCGGAGCCGACGACAGTCGCGTGTTGGTGTTGCATGAGACCATCATGACGAGGGGGTGTCACGGGGTTGGCCGGGGCTCACGGGTTGACGGCGAGCGGACACTCCTCGGCCTCGGTGCCGTCGATCAGCTCGAGTCGCGACCCGGGGCCCACACCGAGTTCGTCGAGTCCACCCTTGAACACCTCGAGTGCGAGGTTGTACTCGACGCCCGGCGAGTACAGCGGGCAGGCGCCGGTGGTGTCGAGGCACGGCGCCATGTCGGTCGAGCCCACGTGATCGGGGTCGAACCAGGCAATCGACAGCGGGGTCGGCGTCTGGAACATGTAGAAGACTCCGGCGCTCGGTTCTTCGAACCGGAAAACCATCCCGGCAGCGTCGCCGAGGTCGGTCACGCCCATGAGGCCTTGAGCCCGTTCCTCCGGCGTGTCGGCGAGCCACACGCAGACCTCACAGATCTGGCCATCGGTGTCGGTGATCCGCACCGTGACGGTCGAGAACCCTTCGGGCTGTTGACCGCCCGGAGCGATGTCGACTTGTCCGTCTCCGTCGCTCTCTCCGTCACCCTCTCCGTCGCCGACAGAGACCGGGCCCGAGGTGACCGCGACCTGCGTCGAGTCGTCGAACGTGGTCGTGTCGGAGCAACCGAGCAGCCCGACCGCAAGGATCGAGCCGACAGCCACCGAACGACGCAGCGGCCACTGACGCAAGGCACTCACGGGGCTTACGGCCGACCGCCCACGGGAATGATCCGCAGCAGATGATTCCAGCGGCATTCGATGCACGCCTCGACGACGTAGGCGCTGAGTTCATCACTGCGGTTGTTGA
>DASQFE010000215.1:0-3346 GCA_035633295.1 Ilumatobacteraceae bacterium
GTCGAGACGTCCGATGCGTCGCGTGAGCATCGCGACGGGCTGCGCGCCGAGGTTGTCGAACGATGCGGCGCAGTCGACATCGAGACCTTCGTCGGCTCCGAGGGCGATTTCGGTTGGGATGGACCGAATCGTCCGGGTCACCGGGGCGACGATGACGCGGTTGAGGTGTGCGGCGGCGACGTCGCGACTCACGATCAGCACCGGGCGACGCTTGTCCTCGGTTTCCGCCCACCAGACGTCGCCCTGACGTGGCCGTGGGTTCACCACGGTTCGTCGGCGATCATTGCTCGGGCGTTCGTCTCGGCGCCGGCGAGTTCCTCGGGGGTTTCGGGAGCCCGCTCGTAGCCCGCGATGATCTCGTCGCCGATTTTCCGTCGTCGTCGCTCGTCGACCAGTCGGAGAATGCCGGCGCGCACCACGTCGGAGCGCGACGCAAACTCGCCGTCGTCGACGAGCGCATCGATCGCTGCCGCCGTCTCGTCGTCGATTCGGGTCACCAGCTGCGGCATGACGTGAGCATAGCGAAACGCAATGCACATCGGGATACACAGTGGTGGGCCCGGTTGCGACATCGACGGTTGGGCTGCGCTCATGCCGTCGCAGCGAAGTCGAGCGCGGCGAGGATCAGGTGGTCGACGTAGACGCCGCGACGTCGGCTCGCCTGCAGGAGTTCCTCCCACTGCTCGATCGGGATGTCGGCGCTGATGCGCATCATCCCGGCGGGGATCGGCCCGGGGAAGGGGATCGGTCGATGATGGCGGTGCATGGTGACTCCTCGAAATCGTGATCGTGACGGCGCGTCGAGGAGGGAGTCGGTCCGGCAAGTGTGCGCAGGTCGGTGTCACAGGGTTGCCGACACGGAATCGCGTTCACGATGGGACCTCCGACCGATATTCCATGTGTTCCGAAGGTTCGGCTCGGCAGGTCGTGGCGTACGAGCTCGACAGCGGCGGCGTCGAGTGGGTGTCGTGTACCGACGAGGTCGGCTACGTGCGAACGAGTCGATGACGATGTGCGGGGTGGAGTCGGTCGCTCGCCGCCGTCAGTCGAAGTAGGCCGACACGAGCCGGTCGTAGGTGCCGTTCTGTTTGAGTTCGAGGAGCGCGCGGTCGATGTCCTCGAGGATCGGGCTGGACTCGGGCAGCACGATGCCGTACGACTCGGGCTGAAGTACGGGGCCTGCAAGCTGCGCGCTGTACCCCTGAGCGATGAGGTACTGGACGATGGCGGTGTCGTAGACGAACGCGTCGGCGTCACCTGCTTCGAGGAGGCGCATCGCCGCATCCGGATCGGTGACGGAATCTGCAACGATTCCGGCCTCGCGGAGGAAGTCGTCGGACGTGGTGCCCCCGATGGTGACGACGTCGCGACCGTAGAGATCCGACACGGATTGGATGTCGCTCTCGAACCGCTCCACCGTGAGCTCGGCGGTGACCTCGGCGGTCAGCGTGGCCACCAGCAGGACGCCGCAGAGCATCCAGAACATGCTGATCAGGCGCGACGTGGCGCGCCGAGGAACTGCGTCGCCGTACCCGACCGTGAACAGCGTGACACTGGCCCACCACACACCATGGAACGCCCCTCGCCATCCCGACGTCTCGAAGTCCGGGTTCCGGTGACGCTCGAGCAGCCAAACGACCGCACCCACCACGACCGTTCCCACGACCATTGCTGCGAAGAGCACCGCCAGGAACGGTTGGAAGACCTGGCCCATGATCGACCGCAGCGACGGGCGCTGTCCGTCGGTGGGGACGGCGATCGAGATCCCTGATTCGAACATCGGCAGGCTGAAGTCCACGCGCTGTTCGCGATCCGCCGTGATGCTGATCGCGCCGATTGCTGCGTCGGCGTCGCCGCGTTCGACGGCTTCGAGCTGCTCACCGACGGTGTCGACGACCACGAAGTCGACCTCGATATCAGCGAGGAGACCGATGCTGCGAGCGAGGTCGACGCTGAACCCCTGGAGTTCTCCGTCGCTGTCGATGACGAATGGCTCCAGCACGCGCACGGCGAACTCGGCCGACGAGTCGGACTGCTGCGCTGCGGTACTCGATGGGCCGGCGCCCAGGAAGGAGATGGTGGCGACGAGGGCGACGAACCAGCGAAACACGGCCGGACGGTACCACCCGGCCGGCCGGACATCGGGGGTCGCTCAGGGTGCGCACGATCCGTGCGCGATCCGTCCCGCATTCCGGAACGCAGGCGACACGAATCGTGCACCGGGACGTCAGTGTGGCCGAAGCGGCCGATCGTGGGGTGGGGTGTCGGAGATCAGCCGTCGCGTGCGATGGTATGTACATGAATGACGCTGTCGATCTGTCGGTTCACCCCATCCACCTCGGCCTTGGCGCGACGGCCGTGGTCGAGCCCGAGTTCACCGGTGGTGGGGAGTGGTATGCCGCGTACGGGCAACGCCATGATGCGGTCCACGGCGCCGAAGGACGCTTGGTGTCGATGCACACCTTCACCGCGTCGTGGGACGTGTTGGAGATACACCCGGTCGGCGCCGAGGTCGTGCTGTGCACGGCGGGCGCGATGACGTTGCACCAGGAGCATGCCGACGGCTCGACGGCGACGGTCACGCTGCGGGCGGGCGAGTACGCCATCAATCCGCCGGGAACGTGGCACACCGCCGACATCGACGGCGAGGCGACCGGCGTGTTCATCACGGCCGGCATGGGGACCGAGCACCGCCCAAGGTGATGCGAGGCGCGTGGCAAGCTGAGGTGGCTGAGCGCTTCCGTCCTGCTCGCTCGATCAGTGCGCGATCCGTTCCGGATTCCGGGACGGAGGCCGCTCAGATCCACGGACCGTCGTAATCACGATGGGACCTACGACCGATTGACAGCTGATGGGCCGAGTGATTTGCTCGGTGGTGGAAGCTCGTGACATCGGGAGGCGCGATGGATGCCGGTGATGGTGCACGTCGGATCGGCCGACGTTGGCTCGCGGTCGTGTCCCTCGCGTTCGCAGCGTTGCTGTCGGCGTGCGGTTCCTCCGATGAAGCGTCGTCGGGCGCGACCGATTCCGCGGTCGAGGGGTCGAGTGCCGACGGCGGAGTCGTGACCGATCCGTCGCCGAGTTCCATGTGCCCAGCGGGTTCGGCACCGCAGGTCGTGGCGTACGAGTTCGGCGGCGGCGGTGTCCGGTGGGTGTCGTGTACCGACGAGATCGGATATCGGAGTCTGCTCCCGGTCGTCGATGGCGTCGTCTACGTCGCTACCTACAGTCAAGGCGTTGCGTCGAACGTGACTGCACTCGATGCAGCGACCGGCGAGCCGATGGAGGATGCGCCGCCGCCACCTCCGGCACGAGGCACGGTCGAGGGCCAGCCGTACACCGGTGC
>DASQFE010000216.1:0-1523 GCA_035633295.1 Ilumatobacteraceae bacterium
TTCCAAGAAGGCGAAGAACGCCGTCGACCGGCTGACCGGGCGCGTCAAGGAGAATTTTGGCGAGGTCACGGGCAACCGCCGACTACGCAACGAGGGCAAGGTCGATCAGGTGAAGGCGCGCGCGAAGACGTCCGGCGAACGACTCAGGAACGCCCTCCGCGGTCGCTAGCCACCGCAGCCCGGCGCTCACCTCAGCTGAGCGATGACCTTGGCGAACGCCTCGGCGTGCGGCTGCTGCACGATGATGTAGGTGATCCCGTAGGTGTCGCGGTAGCGGCGGATCTCGTCGGCGATGTCGCTCGTCGAGCCCGACAGCACCCCGGGAGTGCGCAGCAGTTGCTCGTCGGTCAGCTCGGGCAGGAACCTGCGCGTGATCGACAGGTCGGGCACGCCGGAGTCGTCGATCGGCATCGCGGTGATGGCGATGTTCAGTTCCAATTCGTCGAAGCGTTCGGGAGCGGCGTTGCGCACGAACGCGATTCGCTCGGCGAGTGGGTCGCCGCCGTCACCGGCCGGATCGCCTCCCGTGAGCCCGATGATGTGGGCCCGGTGCGCGGCGATCGTCAACAGCCGGTCGCCGTTGCCCGCGATGAGAATCGGCACGTCGGCGGCGTGCTCGCCGAGGTACTCGACGAGGTGGCGGAGGTGGTCCACGCGCTGCCGGGCCGTCGGGAACGGGATCTCGGCGGCCTCGAACTCCGCCTTGACGTAGCCGGCACCGAGCCCTAGCTCCAGGCGTCCGCCGGTGAGATCGCGCATCGCCGTGACGTCTCGGGCCAGGAGTGCGGGCTTGTAGAAACCGGCATTGAGGACGAACGTGCCGACGTGCAACGTCTCGGTCGCCGCTGCGGCAGTCATCAGCGTCGGGAACGGAGCGGGCGCGCCGAGGTGGTCCGGCACGTGCAGCACGTCGTAGCCCATGTCCTCTGCGCAGAGGGCCCAGTCTTGAACCGACGACTGCCGTTGAGCGGCATGCAGACCAAACCCGAAGCGAAGATCTCGTGACATGAACCGAGCCTAGGTCTCGGTTCGAACCCGCAGGTTTGGCCCCGGGAGGGGTCGGGCAATCGATGTTCCGAGCGGCGCGAAGTACCTCGCCCCAGCAAAGGAGTGACACCCTGATCCGGCCCGTTGTGAAGGATCCGATGGGCCGGGTCGACACTCCTGATCACCGGCGTGAAAACGGCGCCGACGTCGCCGACGTCATCGACGCCGCGGCAGCGGCCACCGTTGAAGGCGTGTGAGTCAGATCAGCGGGAGCTCGGCGAAGACCGGCGTGGTCGGCGACGTCGAGCCGCCGCTCGGCTCGACCGTGAAGGCCAGCGTCGTGGAACCGTCGAGATCGGGCAGCACGGCCGTGGTCGACGGTGCGACGGCGGCGGCGTCCATGGTGCCCGCCGACTCCGTGCCGTTCGCTCCCATCAGCCACATCTGGTAGACGGTGCCGGCCTTGGGCGGCGCGACGTTGTTCATCACCAGCACGCCTTCGTTGCGTTCGCGGGAGAACACCACGGTGGCGGTGC
>DASQFE010000217.1:0-4312 GCA_035633295.1 Ilumatobacteraceae bacterium
CGACACGAAGTAGGGGGGAGCCGAGAGCGCCGCCGATCTGAGTGCATCGGCACCCGAACCGGTCCGTTCGTCGAAGCGAGCGGTGAGTTCGGTGACCTGATCGACGAGTGAAATCTCGCGAGCTATGGCGCCGAGCCGATCTTCACGATTCTCGATCTCCGCGGCGATCGACGGACCCGACTCCTGGAGCTGGTCGACCTGATCGAGCATGCTCGACGAGTACAGCCACGTGATGCCGAGTGCCAGCGCCACCACGGTCACGAACGTGAGAATGATCGCCAAGGGGCGCGGCATGTGCTGATCCATCCACGCCACCACCGGCGTGAGCAGCAGAGCGATCACCGATGCGGCCACCGCCCAGCCGAACACCTGGTGAGCGGCCGTGAAGATGCTGCTCACGAGGACAACGGCGCAGATCATCGTTGTGACCAGGAGACCGACGCGCCAGGGGACCGGGCCGAGGAGTGCGCCGGAGTGAGTCTGCGGGAGCGAGGGCTCCGAGGGTCCTCCGACCGCGGCCATTGCGCCTAGGGTAGCTTGCGGTGCCGAACCAGTCTGCTGACAGTGCGTCCGGGGCTCCACCCGTCACTGGTTCATCGCCGAGCACTGCTCGCGCCGAGATCGTCCTGATCACCGTCATCGGCGTGGCGATCCTCGGTGCCATGGCCGTGCTCGCAGTCTTCCGTTCGGCGTCGCGCGAACTCACCGCGCTCGGCATCGGGCTCCTGCTGGCGCTCGCACTCGATCCGGTCCTGCGTGCGACGCAGCGTCGCTTCGAGTGCAGCCGCGCAGTCGGCACGGTCATCGTCGGTACCGCATGCGTCGTGGCATTCGGTGGCGTGGTACTCGTCCTCGGATCGCAGGCGACCGATCAGGCCGGCAAGTTCGCCGAGGAGTTGCCCGCGACGATCGAAGAGTTCTACACGTGGCCGGTGATCGGTCAACGACTTGAAGATGCCGATGCGGTCGGTGACGTCGAGCGGTTCGCCGACGAGCTGCCGACCAGGATCGATGCAGACTTGATCTCGGACGTCGCGGGTCGGGTGCTCGGCGGACTTGGATCTGCCTTGCTGGTGCTCGTCGTCGCGGTGGCAGTTCTGCTCGACGGCGAGGCGCTCGTGGCCCGAGTCCGGCGCGCCATTCCGCCCGAGCGCCGCGAACGAGCCGACGAGGTCGGACGAATCGTGTATCGCTCCGTGGCCCGCTACTTCGCGGGGTCGGTGGCAGTTGCCATCCTCAACGGCACCGTCATCCTGACGTCAGGCTTGATTCTCGGAATTCCGCTCGCCCCACTCGCTGCGGTCTGGGCAGCGATCACCAACCTGATCCCGCAGATCGGGGGCTTTCTCGGGGGTTCCTTCTTCGTCTTGCTCGCCCTGACCCAGGGCGCCCTGCCCGGCTTGATCGCGCTCGTCATCTTCCTCGGATACCAGCAGTTGGAGAACAACGTCATCCAACCAACGGTCATCGGGCGCGCCATCAACCTGACGCCGCCGACCACGATGCTCGCCGCACTCGTCGGCGCAGCGGCTGCGGGAGTTCCCGGCGCCCTCGTCGCGGCCCCGATGATCGGTGCCGCGAAGTCGGTCTGGCTCGACACTCGCGGTCAAGGTTCGGCCAGCCCCGACGAGCCGCCCGCCCATACCCGTACGACCCGTCTCCGTCAGGTCATGAATCGTGTGAGCCGTTCCACGGACGGGTGAACGTCGTGATCGGCCCCTGTGACGACGTCGCACTTCATGGGGCAAGTGCTCCGTCGAACGTGACGCATTGCTCAGGATCCCCGGTCGTGAAGCCCGTGTCGAACCAGGCCCGCCTCTCCTCGGCGCTGCCGTGGGTGAACGATTCTGGATTCACGTCCTGACCGGCGGATTCGAGGATCCGATCGTCGCCAACCGCCGCCGCTGCGTTCAACGCCTCTTCGATCTCGCCCTCGCGGTCGAACAGTCCGCGCTGGGCGACGGTGTATGCCCACGCCCCGGCGAAGCAATCGGCCTGCAGCTCGAGCGACACGCTGAGCGCGTTGGCCGCGGACGGACTCTGCCGCTGGGCCTCGCGCATGAGGTCGGAGATGCCGGTGATGTTCTGCACGTGGTGCCCGTATTCGTGGGCGACGATGTACTGGGCTGCCAGGTCGCCAGTCGCTCCGAACTGATCTTGCAGCTGGACCAAGAAGTCGAGATCGAAGTAGACCAGCTGGTCAGCAGGACAATAGAAGGGTCCGGTCTGTGCCGATGCGGAGCCGCAACCGGTTTGGACCTGACCGGAGAAGAACACGGAATCCGTCCCGGAGAAGGCTCCTTGGAACGACCTGGGGTACTGCTCCTCCCAGTAGAGGTTGACGTCGTCGACCGCACCGCACAGCACCTGTTCGAGTTCGGTCGCGCATTTTGCCTGCGCCTCGGAGTCGGCTTGTCCGCCGGATCCGGACAGCGGCGTCGACGGCGAAGCACCGCCGCCGTCGAGCAGCCGAGGAATTAGCACGACCGCCAGGAGGACGATCAACCCGATCACACCCCCACCGGCCTTCATCGGCAGGCCAATACCGCCACCGCTCCGACCGAATGTGCCACCCGGTCCGGGGATGCCTACTCCGCCGGACGCGCCTCGCTGATCGCGCACCCGGCCGGTACGACTCGAGCGGATCTTGGTCATGGCAACCTCGCGAGCGACCCGACAGACACCTGATCAGCGCCGTTGTCACACGCGCTTGGCGAGAAAAATGATTGCCAGGATGACCAGAATGAGGAGGAGAATTCCGCCGATGCCATATTCCATGAGTTGCTCCTTCAGAAGTCGGTCGTGGACCGATGTGTGCCTGGTCGTGCGACCGAACAGTTGAGGGTTCAGTACCCGGCGACTCACTCGCCTAAACGTGCCCAAGATCCCGAGGTTTCGGACCACCGACGAATGGGCACCGCGGGTTCATGAAGTCCCACGAGCGCAGCGCCGACACTTCGGGAACCCGATAAGCCGGCCTGGTATGCGGCCGTCGCGGTACCTTCCCACCATGTCGTACGATCCCACCACGACCGACAGCGCCATCGAGCTACGCGTGCCCGCCCGTCTCGACGCTGCCTCCACCGTACGGTTGGTCGCAGCGTCGTTGGCGGCCGACGCCGGGTTCACCGTCGACGACGTGGAAGATGTTCGCCTCGCCATCAATGAGGTGTTCGCCTGTGCGGTCGTGGGCAACGGTTCTCGCCCGGGAACCGTCGTGGTGCGATTCGATATCGGCCCCTCGGACCTCGTCGTTGAGCTGAGCGTCGCCGACGGCGTAGCTCCGATCGAACTCGACGACCTCGCTGGGTCGATCCTCCGTTCGGCGGTTGACGAAGTTCGCATCGAGGACCGGCGAGTCGCGCTGACCAAGCATCGACGCCCGTCGCAACTCGATGATCGATGACAGATCAGCCGAAACCGTACGACGTCGATGACGACGAACTGTTCCGCGCGTTCGCCGCGTCACGTGATCGTCAGATCAGGAATCTGATCGTCGAACGGCACACCGGGCTCGCCGTCCACATCGCTCAGCGGTTCCCTTCGAACCGCAGCAACCTCGAAGACCTTCGCCAGGTCGCCTTGTACGGTCTGGTCAAGGCAGTCGACCGATTCGACCCCGACCATGGGTCGCAGTTCGCGTCGTTCGCCGGAGTCACGATCGAAGGGGAACTCAAGCGTTACTTTCGAGATCGAACCTGGGTTGTGCGTGTTCCCCGATCGGCCAAGGAACTCCACCTCGCTGTACGCACGGCGTCCGACGAACTCAGCCAACGCGACGGCGTGAGTCCGAGCGTGGACCAACTGTCCGACTATCTCAGGGTCGACCGCGACGATGTACTGCGCGGCCTGGCGGCATCGGCGGCGTACCGGATCGACACCCTGGATGCCCCGTACGATGACGGGAGCGGCACCGACCGGCAGCAGACACTGGCATCGGATGACGACGGATACGCCGAGAGTGAAAACCGTCAGCTCGTACACGACTTGCTGGAACACCTTGCGCCGCGTGAACGCCAGATCGTCGAGTTGCGGTTCTTCGACGAACTCTCGCAAGCAGAGATTGCGGAACGCGTCGGCGTCTCACAGATGCACGTCTCCCGGTTGTTGCGACAATCGTTCGAGCAGATGCGTGAGCTGGCCACGCCGGAATCGGCAACGACCAGCGGCACCGCCACCGGAGAACGGCACAACGATGGCCGATAGCGCACCAGGCCCGCAAGGCGCCGTCGCAGCCATCGAGGTGCACGTCCCCGCCCAGACACATGAACTCTCGGGACTTCGTCGCATCGTGCGCGAGTACGTCGAGTCA
>DASQFE010000218.1:0-3735 GCA_035633295.1 Ilumatobacteraceae bacterium
GTGGCTCGCGGAGGTCGGCAGTGACGCCGGCGGCACGCTCGACGACTTCGTCGCTGCGTTGACCATCACCGAGCCGTCGGTCGTGCGCGACGACACCGGCTTCACCGTGTCGTGGACCTCGCCGTCGGCGGGCATCGTCGATTTCTCCAGCACCGGCCCGTTCCTGATCGAGGGCGAGGAGCAACAGCTCGCCGACTTCCCCCGCCACGAGTCGCCGTGGGGCGGCATCGAACATCTGTCGCGCCAGTACAACCTCACCGCCGGCGACTCCACCTGGTCGAACGACTTCGACGCCATGACCAGGGAAGTGACGTGAATCACAACAGGGGTCAGACCCCTTTTGTTGGGTGCCGGCCTCGATGAGCGTGCGGATGGGGGTCAACGGGCTCGACCACAACCATGTGTTCGAGATCGTCGACCGGCTGGCGAAGGCCGGAGCAGCGGCGGCCTGCCACGTGCAAGATGGTGGCTTCCTCGAGGCGTACGAGGGGTGGCAGACCGAATCGCGTCCCGTGACGTTCGACGAGATGCTCGCCGACGACACGATCGACCTCGTCGTGACCGCGGCGATCCCGAACCGACGCGCCGACATCGCTCTCGCCGCGATTGCCGCCGGCAAGCATGTCGTCACCGATAAACCCGGCCTCACCACGATGGCGCAGCTCGACGCGCTCCGCGCCGCCGTCGCAGGGCGGCCCGGGCGCCCGTGGACGGTGCTGTTCACCGAGCGGTACGAGAACCGGGCGATCGCCGAGGCGGTCCGCCTCGCACGGTCAGGTGCCGTCGGTCGGATCGTCCACGTGATCGGCGCCGGACCGCACACCATGTGGGCCAAGCGTCGACCCGACTGGTTCTGGGATCCTGAGGCGACCGGCGGCATCCTCGTCGATATCGGCTCGCACCAGGTTGACCAGTTCTTGGCCATCACCGACATGACCGCCGCCGACGTTGCCGTTGTGGCCGCTGCCGTCGGCAACGTCGCGTCGCCCGAGCACCCGTCGATGCAGGACATCGGCTCGATGACGCTCTGCGGTCTTTCGGGGTCGGGTCCGGAAAGACCGGGCCGGTCTGTTGGGGTCGGGTCCGGAAAGACCGGCGTCGTCAGCGATCACCGGCTCGACTATCTGACAGCGAAGGGGCTCGGCACATGGGGCGACTGCCGCCTCACGATCGTCGGGGTCGAGGGCACGATCGAAGCGCGGGCCAACGTCGACATCGCCGGCGTCGAGGGAGCCGAGCACCTCATCGTCGTCGACGGCGACGGGACACGACGCGTCGACATCTCCGGCGTGGTGGTCGACTGGGGTGAGCAACTCATCGCCGACCTCGCCGATGGCGGCGAGCGCCTCATGACCCAGCAGCACGCCATCGACGTCACCGACGTGTGCCTGCGCGCCCAGGCCGCCGCCACACCGTGGGGGCACCCGCTTCGTTGACCGAGGCGCATCCGCTGTGGCTCAGTCGAGCTCGATGACGCCGGCCATACCGAGCGACAGGTGGTCGCCGATCGTGCAGATCATCGAGAGTGGAGCGTCGACGAGGTCGTCGGCCTCGAGCTCGAGCACCGCCCACCGCCCGGCGGGGACGAAGACCTCGATGTCGAGCGATTCGATTGTCAACGTGTGCGGCAGGTTGCTCGGATTGGTCACTCGTGCCCGATACGTCCCTGCGGACGTGACCTGCACGACGGCCGGCGCGTAGCCGTAGTTGCGCATCTCGATCACCGGCAGCGCCGCGATGGCGTCGGCGTCGAGGTCCTGGCCGAACGCAGCCTGGGGGGACAGTGCCGGGAAGACGGCGATGAGTGCCACGCCGAGGACCACACCACCGGCGGCGGCCGAGGCCAGCCGAAGGCGAGGGATGCTGTCGCTGCGGCGACCGCTGACGAGGACGATGACGGCTGCCACGAGGCTCCACCCGAGGGCGACAAGCGACGCGATGGCCCAGATCCGCCACCCGTCGCTGTCGATGGCGCTCAGGCTGAAGGAGAATTCACGGGCGGTGATCGGCTGAAAGAGAGCGAGGCCGAGCATCAGTACACCGGCGGCGCCGACCCGCGAACCGCCGATCAGCGCCACGGTGCAGGCGACCAGTACCACGAAGATGCCGACCAGGGTCGTATCGATCACCGGCGTGGTGGCCCGAAGCAGGAACAGAGCAGCGAGCGAGACCGGCCCGAGGCCGAGCACCCACCGAGGCCACGACCGGAACCCGGCAGCAGCAGAGCTCGTCGGGCCGTCGCCTCCGCGTCGTTCGGGTTCGGCGGACAACGGTGAGGGATCGCCGGACGACGCGGTCGTGGTGGCGGGCAATGGGGACATCTCGACTCCTCTGGACAGTTTGAATCGGTCAATGTTTGTGAACCAAACAATGTTCGAGAATCACTCAACCCGAACAACGTTTGAAAAGCAAGTGACGTTTGACATACGCTCAGGAGAGTGTCCACCGTGTCCGAGTCGAATGGTGACCTGCCGGTCGGCACGCGCCGAGACCGCCTCCGACGAGAACTCGTCGCCGAGGTGGTCGCTACCGCCCGTCGGCATCTCGCCGAGGGTGGCCCGGCATCGGTGTCCTGGCGTGGAATCGCCCGCGAAGTCGGGGTCAACCCGGCGTCGCTCTACACGTACTTCGACAGCCTCGACGACCTTTTCACCGCCGTGATCGTCGACAGCTTCAGCCGCCTCGGCGTCGCCGTCGGTCAGGCTGCGGCGTCGGCGTCCGGACTCGGTCCGCTCGACCGGCTGATGGCGTGTGCCCGTGCGTACCGTTCGTGGGCGCTCGAGCACCCTGGGGAATTCAACCTCATCTTCACCGATCGCATCCCGGGGTACGTTGCGCCTCCTGCCGGGCCGACCGTCGAGGTCCAGGCAGCGATCTTCGGACCCTTCATCACTGCCCTCGACGAGCTGGTGAGCGAGCGCTCCGCAGAACCCGACCCGATCACGCTGTCCGACGAGCGCGTTGCCGTGTGGGCCACGATGCACGGCTTCGTGATCCTGGAGATCAACAACCATCTGCCATTCCTCGAGGACCCGGCACAGGTCTTCGACCGGAGTCTGAGGCGTCTGGTGGGGACGTGAAGGGGGGCCGAATCAGGCCACGGCGCGAGCGGGGTCGATCCGTCGTCGATCGGTTCGGCCTGTCAGGATGCCGGTCATGAGCGATCTTGCCCCCGAGGCGCCCGGGCTCCGAGTAGCCGTCGTCGGTATGGGGATCGGTCAAAGCCACCTGCTGAGCTGGCTCGCCGTGGACGGCGCATCCGCCACCGTCTTCGCCGAAATCGACGAGGCCAAGCGTGCGCAGGGCGAGGCCGCCTGGGGAATCCCCGGTGTCGCCTCATTCGAGGAACTGCTCGATCCGAACTCACCCCACAACGTCGACGTGATCGATCTCTGCACCCCGCCATCGATGCACGAGGAGCAGATCATCCGCTGCCTCCTCGCCGGCAAGCACGTGATCTGCGAGAAGCCGCTCGTGGATTCTGTCGCGGCGTGCGACCGGATCGCCATCGCCGTCGAGCGGGCAGCGGCCACCTCCGGTGCTCGCTTCATGCCGATCTTCCAGTACCGCTTCGGCGACGGCGCGGCCAAGGCCCGGGCGCTCATCGACGCGGGAATCACCGGCCGACTCTTCACCGCGTCGGCGTCGACCTGGTGGCGACGCGGCAAGGGCTACTACGCCGAGGCGCCGTGGCGCGGCACGTGGGCAGGCGAGCGTGGGGGATGCGTGCTGAGC
>DASQFE010000219.1:0-1807 GCA_035633295.1 Ilumatobacteraceae bacterium
GTGCACGGTGTCGACTGCGCGCTGCGCCTGCGATGCCGGACCGAACGTGGTCGCCGCCAGGAAGTCGGCCGTGCGCTGCAGTCGACCCCACGGATCAGCGCGGTAGTCGGAGTGCTGCGCCACACCGGCCATCGCGAGGGGATGCAGCGACTGGAACAGCAGTGCCCGAAGCCCCCCGACGAACATCGATGCGTCGGCATGCACGCGCCGGATCGGTGCGTTCTCGGGGAACCATCCGGGCTCGTCGGAGTCGAACAGCTCGACGTGGCGTTGCGGCGCGTCGGGCCCAACGACGCGATCGCGGATCTGGTCACTGAGCCACGACCGCAGGTCCATTGCCTCATCGTGCCACGGTGCCGTGAGTACCATCCGAACGTGCCTGAGGAAATTGCCGACGAGACTGCCGACTTCGGCGCCGTAGGCGTGTCCGACGCTGGGTCGACTGACGCCAGCGGGCGTCGATTCAACCGTCGGGCCACCGACCGCACGATCCCGCGCTGGGTGGTGCCGGCCGTCGTGGTGTTCTGGCTCGGTTACCTCTTCACGTTCACCGCCCGCCACGTGTTCCATCGCCTGTCGAGCCTGTTGATCCTGATCCTCGTGTCGATCTTCCTGTCATTGGCCATCGAGCCGGGCGCCAATCGGCTGGCGGCGCGGGGTTGGCGACGCGGCCGGGCCACGATCATGATCCTGCTCGGGGTACTCGCCGCGTTCTTGATCTTCGTCGGCGCCGTCGGCACACTGGTCGGCACCCAGGTCGCCGACCTCCTGCAGGACTCCGATCGCTACATCACCGACACGGTCAGCTTCCTCAACGACAACTTCGGCACGAACATCGATTCGCAGGACGTCGTCAGCGAATTCAACGATCCTGATGGCCGCGTGCAGGAGTTCATCCGGTCGCAGAGCGACGAGGCCGTGCGCCTGTCGCTCACGGTCCTGGCGGTGATTTTCCAGGGCCTCTCGGTGCTGTTGTTCACCTACTACCTGGTCGCTGATGGACCGCGGCTGCGTCGAGACATCTGCTCGCGGCTCACTCCTGCGCGTCAGGCACGGGTGCTTCAAGCGTGGGAGCTGGCGATCACGAAGACGGGCGGGTACCTCTACTCGCGGGCGTTGCTCGCGTTGCTGTCGACGTTCTTTCACTGGGTCGTCTTCCAGTCGATCGGAACGCCGGCGCCGATCGCTCTGGCATTGTGGGTCGGTCTCGTCAGCCAGTTCCTCCCGGTGGTCGGTACCTACCTTGCCGGCGTCCTCCCGGTGCTCTTGACCCTCGTCGACTCGCCGCTCAACGCGTTGATCATCATCGTGTTCATCGTGGTGTATCAGCAGATCGAGAACTACTTCTTCGCGCCGCGCATCACGGCTCGCACGATGGAACTCCATCCGGCTGTGGCCTTCGGCGCCGCGTTGGCCGGCGCCGCGCTCCTCGGGTTCGTCGGGGCGCTGTTGGCGCTGCCGGCTGCCGCGATGGCGCAGGCATTCCTCGGTGCGTGGGGTAACCGGTACGACGTGATGGAAAGTCACCTCACGTCGATTCCGCCTCCGAGGAATCAGCAGCGTAAGTCGGATCCGCCGCAGGCCACGGAATCGACGTGACGCGCTTCGACGATGCGTTCGCACCGATCGCTGTCGCTACCCGCAGCGGATTCGATGAGTCGCTGCACCACGGCGCCGGTGTTGCGCTGGAGGCCGATGGATCACTGATCGCGCATGTCGGTGATCCTCGCGTGATCGTGTATCCGAGGTCGTGCCTCAAGCCGATGCAGGCTCATGCGATGGGCGGCCTCGGCCTCGACCTCCCCGA
>DASQFE010000220.1:0-2535 GCA_035633295.1 Ilumatobacteraceae bacterium
GACGACAACACCCAGGACGAATCCGAGTGGCGACGCTTCGGCAAGAAGATCCGCGAAGTGAACAACGGCGAGGACGTCGACATCGTGTTCGAGCACCCGGGGCGATCCACGATGGGAGCCTCGGTGTTTGCCGCGAAGCGAGGCGGCACGATCGTCACCTGCGCGGCGACGTCGGGGTACATGGTTGAGTTCGACAACCGCCATTTCTGGATGCGCCTCAAGAAGCTCATTGGCTCGCACTTCGCCAACTACGCCGAGTCGTACGCCGCCAACAAGCTCCTCGCCGAGGGTCGGATTCAGCCGCTCCTCACCAAGAGCTACGACCTCACCGATGTTGGCGCTGCCGCGCTAGCGGTGCACCACAACGAAGTCGAGGGCAAGCTCGGCGTGCTGTGCCTCGCGCCGTCGGAGGGCCTCGGCATCGACGACCCCGAAAAGCGTGACCGCATCGGTGAGGACAAGATCACCATCTTCCGCTCCTGACGGCACACTGCAGTGCATGACTGAACTGGCGGCGGTGCTGTGGGACATGGACGGCACCCTCGTCGACACCGAGCCGTACTGGATCGACAGTGAGTTCGAGTTGGTCGCCCAGTACGGCGGGACGTGGACGACGGCGGATGCGCACTCGATTGTCGGGTACGACCTGCTCGACGCCGGCCACGAACTCCGCACACGGGGCGGCGTCGAAATGGAGTCCGCCGAGATCGCCAAGTGGCTGCTCGACTGCGTGATTGCGCGTGTGGCTGACGAGCTGCCGTGGCGACCCGGCGCCCGCGAACTGCTCGCCGAATGCAACACCGAGGGTGTGCCATGCGCACTAGTCACCATGTCGTGGCGGCCGCTGGCCGACGCGGTGATTTTGGCGTCACCCGAGGGGTCGTTCGCAGTTTCGATCACCGGCGACGAGGTGACCAACGGCAAACCCGACCCTGAGCCCTACCTCACTGCCGCGGCAGCACTCGGCGTCGACCCGCGAGCCTGCGTGGCGATCGAGGATTCGCCGACCGGTGTTGCCTCTGCGGTGGCCGCAGGGTGTGCGACGCTGGGGGTCCCCCATGTCGTCCCCGTCGCTGCCGCCCCCGGGCTCACCATCGTTGATTCCCTTGCCGGTGTCAACCTCGCCCAGCTCCGACGTCTCCGCGCCCACTGACGGGGCCCTCGACGCCACCCCAATCGGGGGTGGCGAGCAGCCGGCGCGGCGGCGGCGCCGGATCGCAGTGCTGGGTGGCCTCGGTGTTGCGATCGTCGTGATTGTTGGGGCGGCGATCTACGTCTCGTCGAACGAGCAACCGCTCCCACCGAAGCCCGACATTCCGCTCGATGCGTGGGTGCCGTACTGGGCGCTCGACGCATCACTGCCCGACTTCGATCAGCGCGGGCCATCGATGCGCGAGGTGTCGCCGTTCTGGTTCAACGCCGCCGGGGTCGACCAGATCATCGTCGACCCGAATGCGTCCACCGACCTGACAGCGCAGTTCATCGAGAAGGCGAAAGGGAGCGATGTCGACGTCATCCCGTCGATCATCGACGCGCTGCCCGCTGGAGCCATGGCGGCAATCATCGCCGATCCGACGACCCGAGCGCAGCACGTGGCGGCCATTCGGGCATTCGCATCCGACGGAGGGTACGACGGCATCGACATCGACTACGAACAGTTCGCATTCGCCGATGGCCGTGAGTCATGGGCAACCACGCGTCCGAACTGGGTGTTGTTCATCGAGGAGCTGGGGGCCGCCCTCCACGCCGACGGTCGAACCCTCACGGTGAGCATCCCGCCGGTGTACGACGCCGACCAGACGCCGGCGAGTGGGTACTGGGTGTACGACTACGGCGCCATCATCGACCACGTCGATCGGATTCGGATGATGACCTACGACTACTCGGTCGCGACGCCCGGCCCGATCGCCCCGATCGAATGGGTCGAGTCGGCGATCACCGGAGCGATCGAGGCAACCGGGTCACCCGACAAGCTCGTCCTCGGGTTGCCGTCATACGGACGCAACTGGCCGGTGTCGGTGCTCGGGGAGTGTCCGGCGACCCCTGCAACCGAGGTTCCGGGACGGACATCCGTGTCGGCCCGCACGGTCGACGACCTGATCGCTCGCCGGCAGGTTGAACCGATCCGAGTCGACGAAACCGGTGAATGGATGTTCGAGTACGACCTCGAGGTGACCGATGGCACGACCACGTGTGTCCAGACCCGTCAGGTCCACTACGTCGACGGCGACGGCATCCGGTTGCGGATGGATCTCGCACGCAAGTACCGCCTCGACGGCGCGGCCCTCTGGGCGCTCGGCTTCGACGACGCTGCGGTGTGGGATGCCATCCTGCCGACGGTCGCCGACCCGAATGCGCCTACCACCATCGCCAACTGACGTACACGATGTGTCAGGAGACCGCGCGGATTGATTAGGTGACCATCCACCGGTCGCGGGTTGGCCCGTGTTTTCGTTACGGGTGCATCCCATCCGACACGACCGGGGAGGTCACCCACCATGATGCGCACATTGGAACCAGAAATCTATGACACCG
>DASQFE010000221.1:0-5649 GCA_035633295.1 Ilumatobacteraceae bacterium
CGCCATGTTGCACCGGGCACCATGTCGCCGAGCCCGGTTGCGATCTGCCCGTGCTTCGGGCCCGTCGTCGCGTCCGTTGCTTCGGTGCACTCGATGTGATCGGCATCGAACACCCCACGTAGCCACGCATCGTCCGGATGAGTCTCGGCCACGTGCGACAGCAGCGTGTAGGTGCCGAAAGCCCCGTGACCGGTGTGGAGGTCGAGCACCAACACCGCCTCGGCGCCAGCGACGAGTTCGGCCACCACCTCGGCAAGGATCCGATTCGACTCCTCGGTGCGGTCGCCGCCGAAGTAGAGGCCATCGGGGTGGGTGTACTGGCCTGCACTGATCGCCGACTTGACCCACTGGTACCCGTGCTCGTCGACCATGGCGCGGGTGATGTCGAGGAGCGATTCGGCGGTCGGTGGTTCGGTGCCGCCGGGCACGAGCGCAGAGTGCAGTGCGATGTAGCCCGGGTTGTCCGGGATCTCGGTGCGTTCATCACGCCCCCAGTTGCGGTTGAGGTCGACGTTCGATTCGTTCTGGCGGCGCCAGTACGCCATGCCCCACGGGTTCACGCCGTGGACCATCACGATCGCGGCGTCGTCGGCGAGTGCATCGTCAACGCCATCGACGACCCAACGGTCGACCGCGTCGCACATCAGTACCGACGACGAGAACCCCTCGTCGCCGTGCACGCCGGCGAGCACCAGCAGTACCCGGCGCGGGTGATCGGCGCCGAACGAGGCGACATCGATCGTCAGCTCCTGGCCGAACGGGCCACGGGCGGCGATGGAGTACGAGTCGAACGACAGCCCGGCACGAGCCACAGTCCACCGGAAGCGTTCACGACACTCGTCGTAGGTGAGCGGAAACCGGTCGGGGCGCATCATCCTTTCCGACGGTAGCCATGCCCGCCGCGGTCATACCGAGGCGCAGTGCAGCTATCGTGACAGCGTCGTGGTGATCTCCGAACGAAGCATGGCGCGATGAAGAGCTGGTGGCGGGCAGTCATCAGTTATCCGCCCACGTGGATTGCTGCTGTCATGCTCGGCGCAACCGTTTGGCTCGTCCTCGAGATCATCGATCCGCCCGCTGTGCTGGCCGGTGTCCTCGTGGGGCTCGCAGTGATCGCCGCCGTGGCGTGGCCGTTCACCATGTCTGCCACCGGCACCCTGTCGAAGTTGCAGTTCGAGGTGCCCCGGGTCGAGGAGATCGACCCCGCCACCATCGCCACGTTGCGCGCCGAACTCGACGCGCTCGCCGACACGCAGCCAACCGAGCAACTCGATGCGCTCATGCAGAAGCGACAGAGCCTCATCACCGTGCTCGAACGGCGCCTCGATGCCGGCGAGTTGACGTACAGTCGCTACCTCGCAACGTCACAGCAGGTGTTCAACTCGGCGCTCGACAACCTTCACGAGATTGCCCTTGCGTCCGAGAGCATCAGCACGATCGACGAGACCTACATCGACCGGCGCATCGCCGAGTTGGCCAACGACGACAGCGACGTCGAGTCGGCCGAACGCGAGCAGGCCACGCTCGAACGCCGGCGCGAGCTGCGCACCACGCAGCGACGCAAGATCGCCCAACTCCTCGCCCAGAACGAATCGGCGTTGACGGCGCTCGACCGCACCACCACCGCGCTGGCCGATGTCCCGATGGGCAAGAAGCCCGAGGACGCCGAGGCCGCCATGGCCGCGCTCGAAGAGCTCGCCGATCGCGCCGCCAAGTACGCATGACCACCGACCGCCCCAGACTCCCGATCGCCTGAAAGGCCCACTCCCATGACCGACTCCGTAGCTGCTCCAACCACGACAACAGCGCCTGCACTGAGCCTCGTCCTGAATGTCGAGCAGACCAAAGCAGAGATCGCCGTTGTCGAACCCGGCCCGACCGACGAACTGCGCGCCCAGGCCGACGCCCAGGTCGAGCAGCTCCTTTCGATCGACCCCACCAACGAGGACGCACGGGCCGCCGCTCGCGACGCGGTCGACTCGATGGGACGCGACCTCCAGCAGCGTTCGGCCACGCGCAGCCGAATGCTGCAGGCACCGCTCAAGGAGATCTCGCACGGCACCGAGGACGGCGGCGAGGTCGCCAAGTCGTTGTCCGACCTGCGTATCGAGGTCGAGAAGCTCGACCCATCGGGGCTCGACACCGAAGCCGGGTGGCTCACCCGGGCGGTCGGCAAGATCCCCGGTGTCGGCACACCACTCAAGCGGTACTTCATGCGTTACGAAAGCTCGCAGACCCAGGTCGATGCCATCGTGCACTCGCTGGAGAAGGGACGCGACCAGCTCAAGCGTGACAACGTCACGCTTGGCGACGACCAGAAGCAGATGCGCGAACTCACGCATGCGCTCACCGACCAGATCGCTCTCGCCCAGGCGCTCGATGCCGCCGTCGTCGACAAGTTGGCGACCGAGATCACCGCCGACGATCCGCGCCGCCAGTTCGTCGAGGAGGACATCTTGTTCTCGCTCCGTCAACGCACGCTCGATCTCCAACAGCAGCTTGCGGTCAATCAACAAGGTGTCCTGGCAGTCGAGATCATCATTCGCAACAACCGCGAACTGATCCGTGGTGTCGATCGGGCGATCGACGTGACCATCAGTGCGCTACAGGTCGCTGTGACCGTGGCGCTTGCGCTGGCGCACCAGAAGATCGTGCTCGACAAGATCGAGGCGATCAACACGACCACGTCGGCGATGATTGCGGGAACGGCAGAACGACTCAAGACGCAGGGCACCCAGATCCACCAACAGGCCTCGAGCACCATGCTCGACATGGAGTCGCTGCGGACTGCGTTCGCCGACATCGACACCGCGCTCGACGAGATCTCGCGCTATCGCCGCGAGGCGTTGCCGACCATGGCGAGCACAATTCTCGAACTCGACCAGCTCACCGCGAACAGCGAGGCGGCCATCGAGAACATGGAGCGGGGCCGTACCGCAACGACCCGCATCGACGAGAGCGACGACACCATCGACACCATCGACACCATTGATGTCGGCGAGATCACGGCGAAGGAGAGCGAGTGACACGGATTCGACGGCGTCATGGCGGCGCGCGAATCGCCGTCGCCACCGTCGCAATGGCGCTCGTCGCTGCGGCCTGCGGCGCCAACGAGAGCAGCGAGCCGCTCGACCAGGCATCGGCGGCGGCTGAGCTCGACGAACTCGCCAACGAGATCGGGTGGGTCAACGACCCCGTGACTCGCAGTGCGTCGATCCCGCCACCTACGGGAGCGAACCTCGCCGACACCCTGCCACCCATCGACGAGTTCCCGATCCGCGTCGAGGCGCCCCCAGGAACCGAATCCGTCGAAGTGTGGTCGTCAACGGAGAAGTCGGGTGAACTCGGCACCACCGACGCCTGGATGACCGAGGTCGCAACGGCGTTCAACGAGGCCGGTAAGACGCTCGCCGACGGCACGCCCGTGGGTGTCGACCTGCGCAGCATCGCGTCGGGCACCGGGTTCCAGTTCATCGCTCGCGGCGAGGATCTCCCCGACGCCTTCACGCCGTCGAGTCAACTCTGGATCGAGATGGCGAGCGAGTTCCAAACGATGACCGAGATCCGCTCTCAGACGGTACCCAACGTCGCGGGCATCGTCATGAAGACCGAGACGGCCGACGAGCTTCGCGCCACCTACGGCGAACTCACGGCTGCGAACCTGGTCGACGCCGTCATCGCCGGTGATCTCGCGATGGGATACACCGACCCGTTCGCATCGAGTACCGGGCTCAACTTCCTCCTCACCGTGCTCGACACCATCGCCGAGGGCGACACGGCGCGCCTCACGTCGCCCGATGTCGCCAGCGTCTTCGAGCAGTTCCAGCGCCAGGTTCCCTTCGTGGCCCTGACCACGCTGCAGATGCGCGATTCGGTCGAGAACGACACCGGCACGCTCGACACCTTTGTGATGGAGTGGCAGACGTTCACCAACACCGAGGCGTTGCAGTCGGGCTTCGAGTTCATTCCGTTCGGCGCCCCCCACGACAACCCGCTGTACGGCGTCGGCGCCCTGACTCCGGCCCAGGCCGAGACCCTCGAACTGTTTGCCGCGTTCTCCGAGCAACCCGAGTTCCAGGAGCTGGCCGTCGAGTTCGGATTCGACCCGCCGGCCTACACCTCCGATGTGGAAGTGCCAACCGGAGCGACCCTGATCGAGGTACAGAGCATCTGGAAGGACAAAAAGGACGGCGGTCGACCGGTCGCCACCGTGTTCGTCGTCGACGTGAGCGGCTCGATGGAGGGCACCCGCATCCAGTCGGTGCAGAACGCCATGCTGTCCGCCCGCGAGTTCATCAAGCCCGAGACCCAGGTGGGCGTGGTCGAGTTCAACGACACCGTCTTCAAGCGTCTGGAGATCGCCGAGTTCGACCTCAATCAACAGGCGAAGTTCGCCGCGATCGGAGAAGACCTGACGCCTGGTGGCGGCACTGCCATGTACGACGGCATCGTGCTCGGGCTGCAGATGCTCGAGGAGCAGCGGGCGCTGAACCCCGACGTGAAGCCGATCCTCGTGGTGCTGAGCGACGGCGAGACCACCGACGGGCTGCAGTTCGAAGACGTCGACAACATGATCGAGGGGCTCCGCATCCCGATCTACACCGTGGGCTTCGAGGCTGACCTGGAGGAGCTGGCACGGGTGTCGTCGCTGGTCGAGGCGGCGAGTATCAATGCGAGCGAAGAGGACGTCGAGTTCAAGATCGCCGCGCTGTTCAACGCCGGCGGCTGATTCGATGACCGCATGAAGCCGCTCGCGATCTGGGTCGTTGTCGTCGCCGTCGTGTTCGGCGGCTTTGCCCTGTTCACGTCGTCGACGCGCAGCACCGAACAGGTCTTCGTGGTGGTCGATTCGTCGTTCTTCATGAGGTCGTTCGTTAGTGACGTTCCCAGGGAACTCGATCGCATCGACAACGCCGAGTACAGCGAGTTCGCGCTCGCCACCACCCGCGATCGAAACACCACGATGGTCCACAGCTGGCAGGACCAACTCACGCTTGCGAGCTTCGACCCCTTCGGGCCGTGCTCGTTCGATGGGATCGACCAGTTCCCCGAAGCCGCTGAAGCCGACGAGCGAATCCTCATCACCTCATCGGACACCATCACCTCATCGGACACCGGGTGCGACACCACCGCGCTCGCCGACTGGACCATCATCGCCCTCACCCCCTAAAACCCCTGAAATTCGGAGTGGTTGTTGCGCTGAGCGCAACAACCACTCCGAATTTCGGGGGTGTGGTAGCGACGCGTACTCTCGATGGCGTGAGCTTGCCGGTACCGATCGTCCAACTCGACCACGACCTCCCACTGCCCGAGTACGCCCACGAAGGCGACGCCGGCCTCGACCTGTATGCGCGTGAGTCGGCAACGCTCGTCGCCGGCGGTGGCCGAGCACTGGTGCCCACCGGGATCGCCATTGCCATCCCGATGGGCCACGGCGGGTTCGTGCTTCCCCGCAGCGGCATGGCCGTCAAGCACGGGATCAGCGTGGTGAACGGCCCCGGCCTGATCGATGCTGCATATCGCGGCGAGATCAAGGTCGTGCTGATCAACACCGACCCCGATACCCCTTACGAGGTCAACCGAGGAGATCGGATCGCCCAACTGGTGGTCCAACGTGTCGAGTCGGTGGCCTGGCAGGTGGTCGAGTCG
>DASQFE010000222.1:0-1928 GCA_035633295.1 Ilumatobacteraceae bacterium
GTCCGGCGCCATGGGCATGATGCACGCGGAGAACGGCATTGCCATCGACGTTCTCGTGGCGCAGTCGCTCGCTCGCGGCGACACCGACCCGAAGTTCCATTCCCTGACCCGTCCGGCCGAGTTGGAGTCCGAGGCGACGCATCGGGCGATCCAGCTCGCCAAGGTCGCCGGCAACGTGCCGCTCTACATCGTCCACATGTCGGCGTCTGGCGCGCTCGAAGAAGTGGCGGCTGCGCAGCATGCGGGGCTCAACGTGTTCGCCGAGACCTGCCCGCAGTACCTGTACCTCACGCTCGAGGATCAGCTCGCGCAGCCCGGCTTCGAGGGCGCGAAGTGGGTTTGCTCGACGCCCCTGCGCACCAAGCACGAACACCATCAAGCCGACCTCTGGAAGGGTCTGCGGATGAACGAGTTGGCCGTCGTGTCGACCGACCACTGCCCGTTCTGCTTCAAGGATCAGAAGGAACTCGGGCTCGGCAACTTCTCCAAGATCCCCAACGGGATCGGCGGTGTCGAGCATCGCATGGAGCTGATCTATCAGGGTGTCGTGTTGGGCGAGATCAGCCTCGAGCGTTGGGTCGAGACCTGTTGCACCACGCCGGCGCGCATGTTCGGTCTGGAGCACAAGGGTGTCATCGAGCCCGGCGCCGACGCCGACATCCTCGTGTGGGATCCCACCCGCAAGACCAAGATCGGCATCAACGACAAGCACCACATGAACATGGATCACTCCGCCTACGAAGGCTTCGAGATCGATGGCAAGGTCGACACGGTCATCAGCCGTGGCACCGTCGTGATCGAGAACGACACCTACGTCGGCACCAAAGGCCACGGCAAGTACATCAAGCGCGGCCTCAGCACGTATCTTCACTGATCGATTTTTCACCGATCGACAAGCCAGCTCGCGCCGGCCGACACGACCGCCAGGGAGGCGGCCGGACGGAGGGCGAGGAGAACCGAAGGGCCGACAAGCCCGACCACCAGGAGGCATCTCACATGAATCGGATTTCACATTGGATCGACGGACGTGTCGTCGAGTCGACATCGGGTCGCAGCGCCGTGGTGTTCAACCCGGCGACGGGCGAGCAGAGCGGCGCAGTTGATCTCGCATCCGCCGACGAGGTCGACGCCGCGGTCGCGGCAGCGAAGGCGGCGTTCCCGGAGTGGCGGTCGACGTCGCTGTCGAGGCGCGCCGAGGTCATGTTCCGCATGCGTGAACTCGTCGACGCCAACCGCAAGGAGATTGCGTCGCTCCTCACCGCCGAGCACGGCAAGGTCCTCACCGATGCCCTCGGCGAGGTGGCCCGGGGCCTCGAGAACATCGAGTTCGCGTGCGGCATCCCGCAGCTCATCAAGGGCGACTACTCCGAGCAGGCGGCGACCGGAATCGACGTGTATTCGATCCGCCAGCCGCTCGGCGTCGTTGCCGGCATCACCCCGTTCAACTTCCCGGCGATGGTCCCCATGTGGATGTTCGCCAACGCGCTCGCCTGCGGCAACACCTTTGTGCTCAAACCGAGCGAGAAGGATCCGTCGGTGTCGTTGTACCTCGCCGAACTCTTGGCGACCGCAGGCCTGCCGGCCGGTTGCTTCAATGTCGTGCAGGGCGACAAGGTCGCCGTCGACCGCATCCTCGATCACGACGACATCGCGGCGGTCAGCTTCGTCGGGTCCACCCCGATCGCGAAGTACATCTACGAGACGGGCACTGCGAACGGCAAGCGCGTCCAGGCGCTCGGCGGTGCGAAGAACCACATGCTCGTGCTCCGCGATGCCGACATCGACATGGCTGCCGATGCAGCCGTCGGGGCTGCCTACGGGTCGGCCGGCGAGCGGTGCATGGCCGTCAGCGTCGTGCTTGCGGCTGAGAGCATCGCCGATCAACTCGTCGCCAAGATCGCCGAGCGGATCCCGTCGATCAAGGTCGG
>DASQFE010000223.1:0-2157 GCA_035633295.1 Ilumatobacteraceae bacterium
CGCGGCCGCTGCGCCGGTGGTCGATGACGTGCTGGATGTGGTGACGGCGGTGGTTGCGGAGATGACGGGGTACCCGGCGGACTTGTTGGAGCCTGATCTGGATCTGGAGGCGGATCTGGGCGTCGACACGGTGAAGCAGGCAGAGGTGTTCGCAGCCGTGCGTGGTCACTACGACCTGGAGCGTGACGAGAACTTGCAGTTGCGCGACTTTCCGACGTTGCGTCATGTCGCCGAGTGGGTGCGTGACCGCGCCGACCTGGGTGCCGCTCCAACGGGTGCGCCCGGCGCGCCGGCTGCTGCGACGACCGAGGCTCCACCAGCAGCACCCGACGTGGTGCACGGTGACTTCGATGCCGTCGACGCACTGCCGCGCCGCATCCCTGTGCCGTCGCTGCGCCCACCGATCGGGCAGTGTCTGGCGACGGGTGTCGAACTTGCCGGCGCACGAGTCGTGGTGATGGCCGACGAGGGTGGCGTCGGTGACGCGCTCGTGAAGCAACTCGCGAAGGCCGGTGCCACGGCACTCGCGCTGCCGCCGGGCGTCGCGACCGACGATCTGATCGCGCAGCTGACCGCCTGGCAGCAGGAAGCGCCGATCACCGGTGTGTATTGGCTCGCCGCGCTCGACGACGACGGGAACCTGGCCGACTACGACCTCATCCGTTGGCGCGAGGCGCTGCGCCGCCGAGTCAAGGCGCTCTACGCCACCATGCGCACGCTGTATGACGCGAGCCCCTTCCTCGTGTCGGCGACCCGCCTCGGCGGATATCACGGCTACGACGACGACGGCGCCACGAACCCGCTCGGCGGACCGGTCGTCGGGTTCACGAAGTCGTACAAGAAGGAGCGGCCTGACGCGCTGGTGAAGGCAGTCGATCTGGCGGCCAGCCGCAAGACGGCGGCGATCGCCGCCCAGTTGATCGAGGAGACGCTGTTCGATCCCGGCTGCGTCGAGATCGGTCGCGTCGACGACAGCCGCTTCGGAGTTGCCTTTATCGAGGTTCCGTTCCCCGCGAGGGGCGACGACGGCCAGGTGTCATCCACCGATGGCATGGCGCTCGGACCAGAGTCGGTGTTCGTGGTCACGGGTGCTGCCGGAAGCATCGTGTCGGCCATCACCGCCGACCTTGCCGCGGCCTCGGGCGGAACGTTCCACCTGCTCGACCTGACACCGGAGCCCGACCGTCGCGATCCCGACCTCGAGGCGTTCCGTCACGACAAGAATGCGCTCAAGGCAACCATTGCCGAACGGATGAAGTTGGCGGGCGACCACGCGACCCCGGTTGCGATCGAGCGCGAACTGAGCCGGTTCGAACGGCTCAACGCTGCGCTCACCGCCGTCCAGGCGGTCGAAGCGGCGGGCGGTACCGTGCACTACCACTCGGTGAACCTCACCGACGCCGACGCGGTCACGGCCGTGATCGGCGATGTGCGTGAACGTAACGGTCACATCGACGTGTTGCTGCATGCCGCCGGGCTGGAGATCAGCCGCAACCTGCCCGACAAGGAGCCGAGCGAGTACGACCTCGTCTTCGATGTCAAGAGTGATGGCTGGTTCAACGTGTTCCACGCCGCGCAGGACATGCCGATCGGCGCCACCGTGGTGTTCTCGTCGGTGGCCGGACGGTTCGGCAACCAGGGCCAGACCGATTACTCGGCTGCCAACGACCTGCTGTGCAAGATCACGAGCAGCTTCAGGCGGACTCGCCCTGACACCCGCGCGCTCGCCCTCGACTGGACGGCGTGGGGAGGGATCGGCATGGCCACCAGGGGTTCGATCCCCAAGATCATGGAAATGGCCGGGGTGCAGATGCTGCCACCCGAGGCAGGCGTTGCCTGGATTCGCAGGGAGTTGGTGTCGAGCGCATCGACGGGCGAGGTGATCGTCGCCGGAACGCTCGGCATGATGGCGACCGAATACGACGATCGAGGTGGAGTCGACCTGTCGGCGCTGATCGACGGTGAGACCGGGCCGATGATCGAGAGCGCCACCGTGAGTGTGCACGACGGCATCGTCGTGCACACCACCCTCGATCCGATGCAACAGCCGTTCCTCAACGATCACCGCATCGACGGCGTCGCGGTGCTGCCCGGCGTGATGGGCATGGAAGCGTTCGCCGAAGCGGCTCGCCTACTTGCTCCTCAGCACCATGTGTT
>DASQFE010000224.1:0-2085 GCA_035633295.1 Ilumatobacteraceae bacterium
CGGAGACAGGCGTGCCGGCCATCAGTGCCTCCACACGCCGTACTCGGTCGCGCCCTGCACCACATTGCTGTGCACGGCCGACAACGCCATCCCCATCACGGTGCGCGAGTCGGCCGGGTGGATGATCCCGTCGTCCCACAGTCGGCCCGTCGAGTACAGCGCCGTCGACTCGTGCTCGATCTGCGCCTCGAGCCCCGCAGTCTGCGCCGCCAGGGCCTCCTCGTCGACCTCGATCCCCCGACCCGCCGCCGCATTGCGAGCGACGATCTCCATCACGCCGGCCAGCTGCTTGGGCCCCATCACCGCCACCCGGTGGTTCGGCCAACTGAAGATGAAACGGGGGTTGTAGGCCTTGCCCGCCATGCCGTAGTTGCCGGCGCCGTAGCTCGCGCCGACCATCAGGTTGAAGTGCGGCACGGTCGAGTTCGACACCGCATTGATCAGCTTCGCGCCGTTACGGATGATGCCACCCTGCTCGGCCTTCGAGCCCACCATGAACCCGGTGATGTTGTGCAGGAACGCCAGCGGGATGTCGCGCTTGTTGCACAACTGGATGAACTGCGCCGCCTTCGACGCCTCCTCGGAGAAGAGGATTCCGTTGTTGCCCAGGATGCCGACAGGGAACCCGTGGATCGATCCCCACCCGCACACGATCTTGTCGCCGTAGAGGGGCTTGAACTCCTCGAAGCGACTGCCGTCGAGGAGACGGGCGAGCACGTCACGGATGTCGAACGGGATACGAACGTCGGCCGACGCACACCCGAGCAACTCGGCCGGGTCGTACAGGGGTGGATCATCGGGCTCCGTGGCGCCCGGGCCGAGCTTGTTCCAACGCAAGTGACGCACGATGCTGCGCGTGATGCGGATGGCGTCCATTTCGTCGACGGCGAGATAGTCGGAGAGACCGCTCGTGCGTGAATGCATCTCGGCACCGCCGAGCGTCTCCTCGTCGACGATTTCGTCGATCGCCATTTTCACGAGCGGCGGCCCGCCGAGGTAGGCCGTGCCGCGATTCTTGACGAACACCGTGTAGTCGCTCATGCCCGGCGTGTAGGCGCCTCCAGCCGTGTTCGGCCCGAACGCCATCGTGATCGACGGGATCCCGAGTTTCGACAGTTGCGTGAGGTCCTTGAAACTTCCGCCGCCCTGGATGAACAGATCAGCCTGACGCGGCAGGTCGGCGCCCGCCGACTCGTTCAGGATGATCACCGGCAGCCGGTTCTCGCGGGCGATCTCGTGGAAGCGTGACCCCTTCTTCCAGGTGGTCGGGTTCCCCGAGCCGCCTCGGTAGGTCATGTCAGATCCCGAGATCGCACACTCGACACCCTCGACGATGCCGATACCGGTACAACTGCCGACTCCGACCGGGTCCTGGGTTCCCCATCCGGCGAGCGGGCTCAGCTCGAGGAACGGGGTGTCGGGATCGACGAGCGCCTCGATCCGCTCGCGCACGAGCATCTTGCCGCGAGTGCGATGGCGGTCGATGTAGCGCTGCCCGCCGATGGTCGGCACCGACGCCATCTCGTTGGCGACACCATCCCACAGCGCCTGCATCTCGGCGAGGTTGGCTCGGTACTCGTCGGACTTCGTGTCGAGTCGACTGCGGATGACGGTCCCGATGGTCACGTCGATCACCGTAGTGGAGCGACGGCCGAGCGCTCCGAGCCGCACCTCGCCGCACTCGATCGGGTACACCTTGGGCATGGACGTCTCCGAGGTACTCGACGATCTGGTGGCCGAACAGCAGTCGCTCGACGACATCGTCTCGCCGCTCGACGCACCGCAGTGGAAGCTGGCGACGCCGAGCCCGGGATGGACCGTGGCTGATCAGATCGGGCATTTGGCGTACTTCGACGCCAACGCAGCGCTCGCGATCGTCGACCCCGACTCGTTCCAGGACTCGATGGCGATGCTGCTGAGTGGCGGCGACAACCGATCCGGTGACGACATCACGCTCGGCCCGTTCCGCTCCATGTCGCCCGACGAGTTGCTGGCGGCATGGCGTTCCAACCGCATGGCACTCGCCGCAGCGGGTGCAACGCTCGCCAACGACACCCGTATCGCCTGGTATGGGCCATCGATGGG
>DASQFE010000225.1:0-1506 GCA_035633295.1 Ilumatobacteraceae bacterium
CTGTCCTTGGTGCGGGCCTTGTCGAGGTTCGCCTCGGCGCGCTTGCGGACCTTCCCGGAGGCCGTTCTCTGATTCTGTGCCACGAAGTTCTCGACGTCGAGCGCCGTGTACCAGACCGCCAGGTTCGTCATGCCGGCGAACTCGGCCATCGAGGTGCGGTACGAGGCCGCTACGGCCAGCAATGCCTTACCACGCTCCTTGGTGCTGAACCCGTTGTCGCGGCCGGCGATCGCAAAACTCGCCGCGAGGCGCTTGACGTCCCACTCGAACGGGCCTGGCGCCGTCTCGTCGAAGTCGTTGATGTCGAACACCATCCGACGCTCGGGGGTGTTGAAGACACCGAAGTTCATCAGGTGGGCATCGCCGCACAGCTGGACGTTCAAACCCGATCGGGCACCGCCCGAGAGGTCGGAGGCCATGATCAGCGCAGCGCCCCGGTAGAACGTGAACGGTGACACGAGCATGCGGCCGTAGCGGATTGGCACCAGTTCGGGGACGCGTGTTTCGGCCTGCTGTTCGAGGAGGGCGATCGGATCGGGGCGGACGAGACCCGTGTTGAGCTCAGCGTGAGTGGTACGGGGCACCTCTCGCCGGGCGGCCTTGCCTCGGGCGATCCGCTCTTCGACCGTGAGGTGAGGAACGACGACTCGCTTGGGCTTCGCCGCAGTCGTTCGGGGGGCACGCTTGGTGGTCTTGGCTGGTGTCGCCGTCTTCGCTGTCGTGGTCTTCGCTGTCGTCGTCTTCGCTGTCGTCGTCTTCGCTGTCGTGGTCCTCGGGGTTGTCATGGCCGAAGTGTAGAACTGGTGGCGAAGGAACGAATCGTCTGATCTGGGTGACGTGGCCGTCGAGCCGCACGTTGCACCGCTCCTGGCACACTGGTGTCATGAGCACTCCCGACCCGCCGGCAGCAGGCGACGCCCGATCGGTGTTCGAGCCTCCCGACCCGTCGCTGCGGGCCGGTGTCGAGCCCAGTGCGCGTGTGATCTCCGACCCCGGCGCCCCGGTGATCATCGGCGTGTCGTTCGATCGGCTCGTCATGGCCCAGCAATTCCTTCTCGCGATGGGTGGCCTGCGAGACGCCGGTGCGCTCGAACTGAAAGACGCCGTCGTGGTGACGAAAGACGACTCGGGTGCGGTCAAAGTGGTCGAAACAATCGACCCCACGCCAGGGCGCTCCGCGCTGACGGGCGCCATGTGGACCAGTCTTCTCGGGCTACTCATTGGTGGACCGGTCGGGTGGGTCGCCGGCCTCGGTATCGGGGCGGCCACCGGGGCGGTCACGGCGAAGATCGTCGATCTCGGCATCCCCGACGAATGGGTCAGCTGGTTCCGCGACGCGGTCGAGCCGGGCACCTCGACCGTGGTCATCCTGGCCAACCATGTGCACGTTGCTGCGCTCGCCGACGAGGCCCGCCGATTCGCCGGGGCCGAGCTGCTGTACACGTCGATGCCCGACCATGCCTACGAGCAGCTGGCGGCGGCCTTCGGGTCGTGAGCGGCGCGAGC
>DASQFE010000226.1:0-5570 GCA_035633295.1 Ilumatobacteraceae bacterium
GCGAGCTCGACGAGCGGCCCGTCGGCCTGGCGCGCAAGACCTACATAGAACTCAACATCGTCGATCGCGTGCCCCCACCCCGCGTCGTACTGATGCGAGATTCGCTCGTAGAAGCTCATCGTTCTGACCGTAGTAGGCGCAGCTGGCGGCCTCGGGTCGAATTTGTCCCGTCCCGGAAGCGCCGCAGGGCTCCCGATGTGGCCGCACGTGATCCCGCTCCGTACGCCGACCGTCGCTTGCGGGTATCGCCCAAGCGTGGCCTCACGCGATCCTGCTCTTCTCGGCAGCGCATCTCCGGTAACCGTCGGTTGCCGATGACATACTCCGAGTCGATGCATGCGCCACGACGCGACTCGGTCCTGCTGTCAGTCGCGGTGGGCTTCGTCTCGCTCGGCGTCATGGCCGAAGTGATGCACAGTCGCGCGGCGTCGCTCCGTGTACCCGAGAGCGCAAGGACATCGGTGGTTGTCCTGGGCTTCCCATCGCTGCGAAGTGGTCGGCCGCACCCGGTTCAGAAGTGGCGAGTGAAACTTGCCAAGAAGACGATCGACCGCCACGGGGCACATCGAGTTGTGTTGTCGGGTGGCTCGACCCGCGGCGGGCAAACCGAGGCGTCGGCAATGGCGAAGCTCGCCATCGCAGCTGGCATCGATCCAACCATCACCGTCCTGGAACCGGAGTCGATGAACACGTGGTCGAACGTCGAGTTCTCGTCCAGGCTCGTCGAAGACAGCACCGTGGTCATTCTCGTCTCCGACCCGGTTCACGCGGCGAGGGCGAGGAAGTACTGGTTACAGCAACACCCGTCCGACACCGATCGAGTCTTCGTGACCCCCTGCGCAGGGATTGGAAGCTGGTGGATGAAGATCCCGACCTCCCTCGATCCACTTCGGCAATCAGCGCATGCGCTCGCTGGCCCGGCCGCTGGCGGTCCGGGCATGTCGCGCTGGGTCCGACGGCTGTATCGAGCTTTCGACACGATCATGGCGCACATCGTGGACAGCGCTGTCGATGACCTGGCGGGTGGGCGCACAGTCCTCGTCGTTCGGGAGGTCGAATCCCGCGATGCCGAGGAGGAAGGGCGACGACTGCAACGACTGGGAGCGATTCATCTTCATCACTCGGGACGCTGGACGTCGATCGAACACGGCACGGTGCCGGCGCCTCGGGTGGCGTCGATGCAGAACGCCACCTGAAGTCGACAGCGGAATCGCCGCTGCTGGGTGAGGCGGCGGCCCAACCTGCGACGTGCCGCACGCTGCGAGATGAGTCCAGGGCGAATCGCCCCTCGAGCGTCGATGGGAGTGTCGTGTCCACCTGAGTCCCGGCCCCGACAGTCGTGTCGTCGCTCCATCGATCTGTCACCATTCGGGACGTCTTACCGGTTCGGCGGCCCGGACGTAGGCGTAGCATCGCGTTCGATGGGACAGGAGAGCGGACAGCGAGCCAGCCGTCGCACAACCCGATGACTCGGACCCAACCGGACCACGCAACCGCGGAGCGACACCTCGGGGGCCGGGGTGCGTGGTTGCGAGCCGGTGTGCTCGGCGCCAACGATGGCTTGATCTCGACCGCGAGCCTGATGGTGGCTGTTGCCGCAGCGTCCAGTTCACGGTCGGCGGTTCTCGTGGCGGGCATTGCGGGACTGACCGCGGGTGCCTTGTCGATGGCTGCTGGAGAGTACGTCTCGGTCAGCTCGCAACGTGACACAGAACGCGCCGATCTGGAGGTCGAGCGTCGTGAACTCGTCGCAACTCCTGAAGCTGAGCGGGATGAACTCGCTCGTATCTATCGGGAGCGTGGACTGAGTGCGGAGCTTGCCGATCGGGTCGCCGAGGAACTCTCGCAGCTCGACCAACTGACCGTGCATGCCCGCGACGAGCTCGGTATCGATGTGGAGGAGCTCGCCAACCCGATTCAGGCTGCTGTGGTGTCGGCGTTGAGTTTCGTGATCGGCGCGGTGATTCCCATCCTGGTCGTGGTGATCGCGTCGCCGTCGCTGCGCGTGCCGTTGACCATCGCCGTCACGTTGGTCGGGCTGATCCTGCTCGGCGTTGCGGGCGCACGGCTCGGTGGTGCACCTCCCGTGCGGGCTGCTGTCCGGGTGCTCATCGGTGGCACGTTGGCGCTGTTGATCTCGATGGCGATCGGCAGCCTGACGGGAAGTGCTGTCTGATCGTCGTGCGACTGGGCCACCGGCAAGTCGAGATGGCATGAGCGGCGCGCAGCGAGCCGTGTTGAGGTCGGCGCACCTCGAACTGGGCCTGCTGGTCGCAGCGTCGGTCGGCCTGGTCGTCGGTTCGATCGCTTGGTGGTCGGGAGCCGAGGCCGCGGCAAGAACGATCTGGTTTGCCACGACACTGCTCGGGATCATCCCGGCGGTCGGGTCGGTGATCTCGGTCGCCCGCCAACGCCGTCTCGGCGCCGATGTCATCGCTCTTGCTGCCCTCGTGGGCGCGCTCGTCGTCGGCGAGGTACTCGCCGGCGCCATCATCACGTTGATGCTTGCCAGCGGCCGGGCCATCGAGGCACGTGCCGCAGCGCGAGCTCAACGCGATCTCGGTGCGCTCGTCGGAAGGGCCCCACGGACAGTGCAACGCCTCGACGGCACCGATCTCAGCGAGGTTCCCGCCGACGTTGTCAGCCCTGGAGATCTGCTGTTGGTGAGGCCTGGTGAGGTGCTCGCTGTCGACGGTCGCGTGGAGGGCGGTGCGGCCGTGCTCGACGAATCCGCACTGACCGGCGAGTCGAGGCAGGTCGAGCGCGTTGCGGGAGACGAGGTGCGCAGCGGCGTGGTCAACGCCGGCGGGCCGTTCCAGATGCGAGCGACGTCAGCCGCTGCCGATTCGACGTACGCCGCAATCGTGCGGCTGGTGGAGCAGTCCGAGGTGTCCTCTGCGCCGTTCGTCCGGATGGCCGATCGTTACAGCGCAGTGTTCATCGTGTTCGGCGGTCTCGTTGCCGGCCTCGCTTGGGCGCTGTCGGGAGACCCTGTTCGAGCGGTTGCGGTGCTGGTGGTGGCGACTCCATGCCCGCTGATCCTGGCGGCACCGATCGCCGTGGTTGCCGGCCTGTCGCGTGCGGCTCGGTTCGGGGTGATCGTCAAGGGCGGCTCGGTGCTCGAACAACTCGCGAAAGGTGAGGTACTGCTGTTCGACAAGACCGGCACACTCACATCCGGCCAGCCGACCGTCGTTGCCGTCCACGCCACGAACACGTGCGACGAGCGAGAGGTCTTGCGCCTGGCCGCCTCGTTGGACCAAGTCTCGCCCCATGTCCTGGCAACCGCAGTCGTGCGTGCCGCACTGGTTCGCGAACTCGAGTTGTCGCTCCCGTCGGGCGTCGAGGAGATCGCCGGCCACGGGATTCGAGGTGTCGTCGATGGTGCAACGGTCTGGGTCGGCAAGTTGTCGTGGCTGGGCGAGGAGCTCGACCAAGAATGGGGCAGGTCGATCCGGCGGCGGGCCGATCGCGACGGTCGGCTCGTCGTCTTCGTGCGGGCCGGTGCCGACGTGATCGGGGCGGTGACGTTGGAGGACCCCATACGGCCAGATGCTGCTCGCACACTGCGCAGGCTTCGTGCCGATGGTGTCCGCCGGATGGTCATGGTCACGGGTGACCGCGACGACGTGGCACGCAGCGTCGCCGCAGTGGTCGGGGTGGACGAGGTGCTGTCGGAACGCAGCCCCACCGAGAAGGTCGATGCCGTCCGAGTCGAGCGCAACAACGGCTCCACGATCATGGTTGGTGATGGGTTGAACGACGCCGCGGCGATGGCGATGGCGGACGTCGGAGTTGCGCTCGGTGCCCGGGGATCGAGCGCCGCGTCGGAAGCCGCCGATGTGGTCGTCGTCGTGGATCGCATCGATCGACTCGGCGACGCGATGCGCGTGGCGCGCCGCTCACAACGCATCGCGCATCAGAGCGTCATCGCCGGCATGGGGCTGTCGATGGCGGCGATGCTGGTGGCCGCGGTCGGTCTCCTGCAACCGACCCAGGGAGCGCTGTTGCAGGAACTCATCGACGTCGCAGTCATCATGAACGCCCTGCGAGCACTCCGGCCGGGCAAGTCCGGTCCGGTCGAGATACCCGATGCCGACCTCGAACTCGTGCGCCGATTCCGGACCGAGCACGCCTCGTTGCGCCCCGACGTGGATCGTCTGGTCGCCGTCGCAGATCAGATCGGTGTGGTCGCGCCCGAACAAGCTTTGGAGTTGGCCCGAGATGTACGGCGGTTCCTCGTCGTCGAGCTGCTCCCGCACGAACAGGCCGAAGACACCGAGCTGTACCCGGCTCTGCAACGGGTGCTCGGCGGCAACGATGCGACCGGCACGATGAGTCGGGGCCACGCCGAGATCGCCCACCTCACCCACCGCCTCGGCCGGATACTCGACGACATCGACAGCGACCGTCTCGAAGGCGAGGACGCCACCGACGTCCTGCGCCTGCTCTACGGCCTGCACGCAGTCCTCACCCTCCACTTCTCGCAGGAGGACGAAAGCTACCTGTCGCTCGCAGACACATGAGCGACGACGTTCCCTCACACGCGGAGCCTCATCACCACCGTTGTGGATCAATGAAGCGCCCCGGGTTTGATGACCGACTTCGCACATAACGTGAGCGCAGTAACCCGCTCGCGCGAATCGACCTCGCGCCACATCGCGGCCCAAGCCGAGTGCCCGGAAATGCCGTCGCCGTTCGGGGTCCGGTCCGACTCGACAGCTGATCGAAGAGGGTCGATCTGCCTGCTCATTCCTGGATCTCGCAGCGCCGCGTTTCGGAGAATGCGGTGCGCTGGCTCGGTCGGTGTTGCCGCTCAGTGCCGTACGGATGCCTCGTCGACGACGATGGTTCCCGCAGCCCGATCATGCAGACCTTGGCCCTGGGCGTCGACGAAGACGCCGGCATAGATCGCGACGAGACCTGCCAGCTGCAGCACCCAGAGGATCCCGATGACGCCGTCAGGCGCTCCTACCGCGACGACGACAGCACCGATGAACACGGGCAGATGGGCCACGAACCACCGAAGTGCGCTCTTGGACCAGCCCGGCACTCGGTCGGTATCCATGGTGATGACGATGGTTCCGACCGCGCGTGCTCCCGGTGGTCGACCGGTCAGCGCCATTGGAACAACGACCACGACCCATTCAGCGACCACGAACGCCACCCACCCCGCAACCCAGGGATCCAACGCACCCAACGGCTGAAGCAGCACGTAGGTCACCAATGCAATGATGAACCCGTCCAGCCAACCCGCCACGACCCGGCGTGTTCGGCTGGCGACGACGGGCACTACGACGGCGTCGTGCCGGGATCGTCGCTGCTCGACTCCACGAGCGACGATCGAGAACGCAGCTGCCTCCTCGACCGCGCCGAGTACCGCCAATCGGAGCTCAGTGGGAAATCGGATGGTCTGCTGTGCGGCGTCGTAGTCAACGCCTTCGTTGCGAAGCAGAAACGCCACGCGCTCGCGTGCAGCCGGGCTCAGGTCGCCAACATCGACCTCGTCGTGGCCCATGAACGTTCATCGGGCTGCACTCCGAACGCCTTGAGACCGTCCGCCGGGTATC